>PEZS01000011.1:416881-575078 GCA_002778785.1 Bdellovibrionales bacterium CG10_big_fil_rev_8_21_14_0_10_45_34
ATACCAACATCTTGCCCGCGAAAGACCTTGCTAAAGCTAATCTTATACTGCTCCCCGATAACTCGTTGACAGTAGCATCCGGAGACATCCTTTACACTTCTGTTGATTTCAAATATTCCCTCAATCTTTGAAGGCCATTCCTCCGCTATAGCCTATGGGCATCAGTCAGGTCATATCTTTCAAGAATGAGACTCGAGGTCGCATGAGGTTTCATCAATCACCAGTCTTTTTCTGATTTTTCTAAATGGTCGCAAAGAGCCTTGAAGGCCTCACTAAAGGTTCCCACATTTGGAATTGAAGACACAGCACTTTCCCAGCCTCGCTCAAGCCTTGATGTGTTCAGTTGCCTTACTCCTTCAATAAAACTTTTTGGCACCTCTGTGTTTCGGAATTCAAAACAATTCTTAATCGCTTTTTTCAAAGTTCTGGGATCAGCCCTTGGGAGAAATACTGCCAAATCGTAAACATCTTTTGACCTTGAATTTTGATCGCCATGAGAGATGAAGGCATGGAGCTTTTCCGCACATATGGTTTCAATGGGATAGACGGACCAACTTATGGATTCTTGGCTTATCAAAGTATTCAGTTCAACCTTGTGAGGGCCTGGAGTAATTGGGTCACCGATTCCAAGGTCAAAATTGATGATCTGGGCTTTTTTGATATTTTTGAGGATTTCGCCTATTCCTGCACGATAAACATGGCGAATGCCGCCATATTCACCTTGGGTCGCTAGGTCTACTTGGCTTTCAAAGCGAAACCAAACTCCATCATCCAAGTCATACTCTGCCTGTTTCTTTACTTGTTCGAGTGTGTGCTCAATATTTGATTTTACCAAGGGTGCATCTAAGTCCACTGTGTAGCGAGGGGATTCATAAACCATTAGGCCAACAAAGCCGCCTTTAAATACAAGCCGGTCAGCGAGCTTTTTGTCGGCAATAAGCCTTGCGACAAGTCTTTCAATCAAAAAGACAGTTTCAATGTCTCTGTATTTGGATTCTAGCTTTTTGGATAGTGTGGTGAGTTTTTGGCGGACAGATTCGCCCTTAGCTTTAGTGGTCATCCTTCAATAGCTCCTATAATAGCCTCGAAGTATTTGGTGAGATACGAATCAAGACCTAGTTCCTTTGCCATAACCCCGATTTTTTTGAGTGTCGTCTGCTTTTGTTGAATCCCAATTCGTGCAGCCTTGATGGCGGTTCTTTCTCCAATTTTACTGGCAAGCTTAAAACCTTCTGCGATGGCTCTTTCAATCGAGACAATCCGAAATCTATCCCCCTCGATCACTCCAATATTGAGAGGGGTCTTTGTTCGAATCAGCCGATAGCCCATACTGCTTGTTCTTTGTTCTGGCGGCACCAGCAGCCATGTTTGCTGAGGAACCTGATTGGCAAGATTATAGTACGAAAGAGCCGTGAGACCACCGACCACTGCTTGTGGCCCAAATTTAGTGCAGGCGATTTGAAAATCAATTTCTCTAGGGACTTTTGCCTTTGGATGGAGGTAAATGCCCCTCTCCATTCTGTGAATTTTCTCTTCTTTTACGAGTCTTGATAGCTCCTGATGACTAATGCCAATCGCTTCCGCCTGATCCAGGGTAAAAGGGCCAAGTTTTTTAAGTTTTGCTTCTTGTGATGGGGTCATTGTTCTATTGTCGGCATATTTTGACATTTTTCAATAACAATGTCATTTTTAGCCAGGGGTTGATTTAGGGGGAGATTCTTTAGAAATGTGGGAGCTAACTGAAACTTAGGCTGGCAGAAAGTGACATTTTCTCTACAAAATGTCACATTTGTCCGAAGCCTTGGATGGAGTGGCCAAACTTCACATTTCTTCGCAGAAATGTGATATTTCACCCAAAGCCATTTCCAGGATTTAATATCTATGTGAAGCCCAGTGTGAGGCAAATCAACGGTGATCAATGAGAAAAGAATCGGTTTCCGTTTTCATAAAAGCAGGCGAGAATGTAGCGATAAGGAGCCTACCTATGAATCGTCTACTGTCTTATTTTTTTAGTGGTGTTCTCATTGTGCTGCCGCTTGCGGCTACCGTCTATCTGCTGTCTCTGATCATTAGGAACATAGATGGCTGGATTCCAGTATCCATCCCAGGCTTGGGTTTTATCATTGTGATTGTCGCTCTTACCTTGATTGGCTATATGGGTAGCGGCTTTCTTGCGCGACCTATCTTAGGCTTCATCGATACGATATTAGCTCGCACCCCTGTTGTGAGCGTCATCTATTCTTCACTAAAAGATTTGATCGAAGCCTTTGTAGGCGACAAAAAAAAGTTCGAAGCCCCGGTTCTTGTAGATATCAGCGGCAATGAAACTTTCCGTGTAGGGTTTATAACTCAAAAAGACGGCACTGGCCTCACCCTGCCTGATCACGTCGGGGTTTATATTCCTCACTCCTATAACTTTTCCGGAAACTTTTATTTGGTTCCAAAAAACAGAATCAAGCAGCTGAATATTCCCGCAGGACAAATCATGCGCTTTGCAGTTTCTGGTGGCGTTGTGAATCTGGAGTAAAACAAAGTGTTTTTTTCTAAACGCAACCGTGGAAGTAACTCAGGCGGGTACTAAACGCCCGCAGGGTAGGCCGCCACCTAGATATGAGGGGAAAATGAAAAAGTTGACTTTACTTTTGATGATGTCTCTAGTGACAACCACTGGGCCTGCCAACGAAATAGCATTTACGTTTGACGATGCCCCTCGTGGTGATGGGCATATTTACACGGGCAAAGAGCGAACGCAGAAGATCATTGATGAGCTTGCTAAAGAAAATATTCAAGCCGCATTTTTCGTAAACCCAGAACGATTTAATAGATATGGGGGACTTGCCCGCATTAAAGCCTATGCGAATGCCGGCCATTTAATCGCTAATCATACCCATTCACATCCAAGTATAAAAAAGACTTCACTGAAGGCATATATTGAAGACATCGACCGGGCTGACAAACTTATTCAGCAGTTTTCTACTTACACAAAATGGTTTCGATACCCGTTTCTCCACGAAGGCGACTCCATTGAGGTTCGTGATGGAGTTAGGAATTTTCTAGCGAAGGCCGGTTATAAAAATGGATATGTTACCGTTGATAACTACGACTACTTTATTGATGACTTGGTCCAACAAGCCCTAGAAAAAAATGAAAAAGTTAACTTAGACAAAGCATGCGACATGCTTGTAGATCTTCTGTGGGATGGCCTTCAGTTCTACGACTCCGTAGCCAACAAATACATCGGCAACGTACGTCACGTATTACTTATGCATGAGAATGATATTGAGGCTTTGTGTTTAAGTAAGTTAGTTCGACACCTTCGAGCGAAAGATTGGAAGGTAGTTTCGCCTACCCTCGCCTTTTCTGATCCGCTTCTAAAGGATGAGCCAGACACACTTTACCTGAATCAAGGTCGTGTGGCAGCCATCGCCCATGTTCGATCAGGTAAAAAGTATGTTTCTAAATGGGAGTCGACCGCTGCCTTAACGACAGAATTTGAAAGAAGACGAATTGCTACGAAGAACTAGCCTTCGAAGGTACGGAGTCACTTGTGGGACTGCTCGCGTTAACTTTATATTTCATATTGCCATCGCGGCGACTAAACATCCTGACCAGTTCCTTCGACCATTTTTTGTTCACGAATGTGTTATCATCAGCAAGTTCGACGAATGGGCGATCCCAGATTTTGAATATCGCATCCAGTTCAAGTTCGACCTGCGCAATGGGCTTCAGTTTATAGGCGCTAATAGTACGAGAGGCAGCGCAGAAGGTGCAGTGATGAGGACAGCCGCGAGAGGTTTGTAGCGTCAGGCGATTATATTTTGTTATGTCTAACAGCTCGTACCTTGGGGGCGGCTAGCGTGAGCAACGAAAAGCTGGGCAAGCTTGCAATGACACGACTTCGATCTACGAATCCCGGAAGGGTCATCCCTAACTTGAGGAGCTCTTGATCTTTGACCCTCACCCCACTCATTGCGATCAGGGCGACGTGATAGTCTCTCATTGAAGAGACCCTACAAGTTCAGCCATAGAGACAACCTCTTTGCATAGAGTGATCTGGTGAGTGATCGGGTGACTGATCTTGAAGTCCTCACCTTTTGATTTTGATGTCATGATTTGATCCTATAATGCCCTCAAAATACTTGGCAATGTAGGAATCAAGACGGATTACTCTGGCAGTGCTTCCGATCTTCTTTTGTGTTCAACGCCGTACGGCTTCGATATTGCAGTTCCCATCTGAAGGATCTCAGTCCCACAGGAAGAGACCCTGTGTACTCCAATTTTCCTCATTGGGGAGAAATGGGACAACAGGTCGAATATTTTTAAGAAAAGGATAAAGAGTTATTATGGGGACACACTGGATTCGGGTATTCAGAAAACTAAGTCAGAACCTATCTGTTCGCGCGGGTGCGTATTGTCTCGTGGCCATCAGTGTTGCCCTTCTTGCCGTTGTCATCGCGCCCTACGTTCCTGATGAGATGGCCGACATTCTGGGCAGTGACGCTGTTGACCACATTCTCACCATCGTTGCTTCTAGTATGCTAGTTGTCGTGACCTTTTCCCTTTCGACACTGATTGCATCATATAGCGTTGCCGGATCTTCCGCCCCATCCCGCGCGACGTCACTGATCTTGCAGGATCGGACAGCACAAAATGCCCTCTCTACATTTCTCGGAGCTTTTATCTTTAGCATTGTCGCATTGGTGGCCCTTTCGACGAGTTACTATGGGCCAAAAGGCCGAGTTATACTTTTCGTAACTACCGTCATTATGCTTATTGCGGTGATTTGGACAATTATAAAATGGATTGGTCGCCTCTCAGGTATAGGAAAGCTTGCGAATGTGATCGAAGAGATCGAGACAACTACTAAAAAATCTATCCGCAGCCACCCAGGCTTCTTCTTAAAGCAAGAAAACACTGAAGATCAAACGTCAGATAAATCTCTTGTAATTGAAAGCAATAAGGCCGGCTTTATTCAAACAATCGACATCAAAAATCTTTCTGAGCTTGTGGATGCGGGTCGATTAAACATTTGTATTGATGTGCACACCGGGGAGTTCGTGTACCCAAAGATGCCTTTGGCGCAAGTCACTGGGGCGCAGCTCCCTCTTAAAAAAACCCTCGACAAGATTCAAAATTGCTTTGTTATCGACAAAAGTCGCACATTTGAGGATGATCCACGATTTGGTTTTATCGTACTTTCTGAAATTGCCTCTCATGCATTGTCTCCTGGAGTTAATGATTTGGGTACTGCAATAGAAATCCTCGGAAGCCAAGTGCGACTCATTTCTGAAATAAGTCGCATATATTCAGAGGGCCAGGACCAATGGTGGTCTAAGGCACTAACCCTTCGGCAGATTCGACCGGATGAAGTTGTCGATGACGCTTTTCATGCCATTTCACGCGATGGTGCTGCCTTTGCGGAGGTTGGCATATTTCTACAGAAAAGCTTGCGCGGCATTCATAGTTATCCTGAATTTTTAAGGCCGGCTATTGAAGCGGCTCGAAAGAATCTTTATCATTGCCAGCAAGCGATGAAAGACCCTACAGATTTTGACCGAGTGGAGCGCGCTTCTCGATGGATTGATGCTGCTTCGGCCTATCTTACTTCCAGAAATTGACGCCTCTAAAAATATCGGGTTATTAAATGACGAAGTTTTGAGGAAATCCTCAAATGCAATTCTCTTAGACCGTTTTGAATTCGAGAGGGGCGTTGCACTTTTGGCGTATCGAAAGAAAGGGGAGTTATGTCGGTGATATTGGTAGTGGGTTCGACCGGAGCCGGTAAAACCACATATTCCAAAAAATTGGCTCCCGAAATTTCAGCTGTCACATATTCAATTGATGACTGGATGAAAGCTCTTTATTGGCAGGATATGCCCAGTAATCCCGACAATAGTTGGTTTGTCGAAAATGGCCCGTGGTATTCAAGTAGAATCAATCGCTGTGAAGGCTTAATACTGCAAAACACTTTAGATCGAGCCCAGTTTGATCAAAACACGATTTTAGACTTGGGGTTTTCAACTAAAGAGCATCGCGCAAAATTCGTCCGTGAATTAAAAATTAGAGAAGTCAAAGTTGAGATTCATTACTTGAACACTTCTGCAGACATCCGATGGCAACGAGTGCAAAAAAGAAATTCCGATAAAGGTGATACCTTTGTTATGACAGTAGACCGAAGCATGTTTGATTATATTGAGTCTATTTTCGAGGAGCCCACCGATAAAGAGGGCGTCAGAATCTTGCTTGTGCCTTCATCTTAAGCCCGCTGATTCCCATCTGCTGTCGCCCAGGCTGGGTTGATCTAGAAAAACTGACCCTTTGGCTAATTTTGAAATACCTTTTTCACTAGAAATGACCCTTTTAGCGATTCGATTGTTAGAGAAGTAATGAACGAAAGTCCCGACGACGCATTAGAGAAAAGTTTTGTCGAAAGTCCGAAAACTCACTTTCGCCATGTATACGACCGCTATTCTGGTCCACTTTACCGCTATCTTTATCGCTTTACGGGCAACAATCAGGCCTCGGAGGAAATCCTTCATGACATTTTTGTTGAGCTTTTTGGCGGCCGCTTCAAAACAGTTCCCGGCGGCACACTAAAATCGTGGCTCTTCACAGTTGCCCGGAATCGCGGCCTCAATTATCAAAAAAAACAGTCTAAAGTCATTGATACTGATACCCGAGATTTACGATGCCTAACAAATCTCGAAGAACAGACAATCTCGCTAGATCTGCATCGTCGTCTGAGTGAAGCTGAGGATATGCTACCCGTTGACATCCGCGAAACTTGGACGCTGAGAAAGAGCGGTCTCGACAACAAACAAATTGCTGCCATTCTTGCGATCCCACTTGGGACTGTAAAATCTCGCTTTTCAAGACTAGTTGAGTATTTAAGAAAGGAGTTTGAAACATGAACTTTAAGCTCAAAAAACTTATGCTGCCCTTTTACTTTGGCTCAGTAACCGAAGCAGAACGGCTTCTTGTTGAACGCGAAATTCTTGGCGACCCCGAAGTTTTGATCGACTATCTCGATCTAAAAAGGAAGGTCGAAGGTGCAGATTGTGTTGCTGCGCAGCCCTCACCTTCTTTGTGGAAAAGGCTCGCCCCAACGACGTCCAAACAAAAAAAGGCGTGGCTACTTCTATCTCTTGGTACTGCGGCTGCGGCTTGTTTGACATTTTTGTTCGTATCTCGACCAGTGCCCGAAACCACCGAATTCGTGCAGCCTTCGGCAAATCGAGCATTGTTCGACTCGAGTTCTGAACTTTCAGCAAGCTCGAATGTTCTATAATCAGGAGGATTAAATTATGAAAAACATCTTTACAGCACTTGCCATCGCTTCAATCTCTGCATCAAACGCGGTTTCATTTGAGAACTTTGGTGCCTCGAAAAGCCGTCCGGATGAGCGATTTGCCGATGGAGAGGCTAACTTTAAGTTGGCTATGGAAAAACTGCTTCAAGAGTATATGGACCAAGGCATTTCTAAAGAGGAGCTCTATCGTGGCGCCACGGCGGGCATGCTAGCGACATTGAATGCCGGAGATAATTCTTGGAACACGCTATTGACCCCTAGAGACGTGAAAGAGATTCAGTCAGATTTATCTGGCCAGGTGAGCGGGATCGGAGTGGCACTGAAGTTCGACGAAACGACAGGGCACGCTCAAATTATAAATGTCATACCTAACTCACCGTCGGAAAAATCCGGTCTCAAGCAAGACGATCAGATTCTGAGCGTTGACGGCAAACGCTATAAGGGCAAACAGTTTCGCGACATTGTCGGCGCGATACGCGGGAAAGTAGGCGAATCGATCTCTTTGAAAGTGTTACGCGAAGACAAAGTCATCTCTATGAGAGTTAAAAGGCAAGCGATCCCATGGACTCCCGTGGAGTTGTCCAAAATCGACCGCTCGACACAGCTTTTGACTATCGGATATTTTACCAACGAAACCCCGAGACTGGTCGAAAGGAATATGGCGGCCATAAATAGTGACGAGACTAAGAATCTCATAATTGATCTAAGGGACAACTCTGGGGGCGACTTTGAAAAAGCCGTTCAGACAGCAGAGTTGTTTGTTCCAAAGGGTAAGGTGATAGTAGGAACAAAAGGTCGACAGGGGAAAGTTCAAACAATTTCATCAAAGAGGGGACTTCTAAAACCAGGTGTGAATATCGTTTTGTTAACAGATTACGGCACGTCATCAGGGGCTGAGCTTTTTGCAGGCGCTCTAAGAGAGGGCCTGAGCGCGAAGATCGTAGGGCAAGGAACTTTTGGAAAGTGGAATGTTCAAACAATTCAAACGCTGTCAAATGGCTTTGCAATTAAATACTCAGTGATGAGCTTTCAGACTCCTGATGGAAAAACCTATCAAGATACCGGACTGAAGCCCGACGTTGAAGTAGCGATGCCCGCGGGTACAGAGGCAAAGCAGCTGCAATCAAAATATGATATTCCAAAGCGCCTTGAACTTGATCCTCAGCTGAAAGCGGCGACTGAACTTGTCAGAGCTATGTGAGAATGATTCTCCAGCTTCAAAATAGAAGAGTGTCGTTTGCACCGGGCTGAAGTATGGGCTATGAAGTAGCCCATCTTCAGCTTTATCCAAGGGGTGCTATGGACAAGGTTTCAACGTTTCTTTTCGGATTTATTGCTATTGCCCTCATTGGCTGCGACAAGGTCGATAGCTGTTTGAACTCCGGCGGATGTTGGGACAAGGTTGATAGCGTATGTCGCAAACCCGAACCAAATGCCCAAGAGCTTTGCGATCGCAAGACTTCCTTTCCACCGAAACCTTGGCGCGAAGACTATTTAGCACTACGCGATCACATCAGCAAAAGCTACGCAAACCTCGAATATATCCTTCAGTATTACAAAATTGATCCCTATGAACTGAACAAAAAAACGATTAACACGATTAATGCTGCCAAGACCGAAGATGAAGCACGCGAAGCATTAAATCAGTTTGTAAAGACATTCAGAGATGGTCACTTCCAACTACGAAAACCAGAAGCCAAGAAAAATGAAGATTCAAACTCATCAACCCAGCTAGAGAACACTACAAAAGGCAAGGACGCTTGCACAGCCATGGGATTTTCATCTGACAAAAAGTTTTCTTTTCGGTTTCCTGTTGAAGGTGTGAAGGTGCTCGAAAAAGCTGATGGGGAGTTTCCGTACCTGGTTGTCGATAGAGGCGGAGCGAGAGTCGGGATAATTCGAATCGCTGATTTTCGAGACGAAGTTTACCTTCTGACCTGCATCGAGACTTGGAACAAATACGCCAAATCTTTGAAGGCTACGTGCGATAAGTCGTGTCGCGATGACTTCAGGTACGAGGCCTTGCGAGGTGTTCTCGTCGACAAGTTCTATGCAGCTTTAACTAGCGTGCGTAAGGCAAAGGTTAAGGCCTTGGTCATTGATCTTACTAGCAATGGTGGCGGAAATGATTGGGTAGAGAATATCACGGCGCTACTGACTGATAAAAAATTGGTATGCGGCCGGAGCGAATTTATCAAGCATCCTCACCACGTCAATAACTTCTCCGAGTTATTGATTGATCTAAAGGCTGAAAAGAAGCCAGATTTAGACAGAATTAAGAGTATCGCACAACAACTAAAGCTTGCGGCGGAAACCTGTGATCGCACTTCTATTTGGACAAAAAAAGGCTTCACACTGAGTTGCAGTGCGGTCGGTTATAGCACTGGCGAGAGATGCAAGTACGAGAGCAAAAAATTTCATGGTAAAGTCAGATACTCAGGGAAGTTATTCTTTCTCGTCGACGACTATACAGCTTCAGCGGCGGAGGATATCGTCGCCCGCCACTTAGACAGCAACACTGCAACAATTATTGGTGGTCACACTCATGGTTCGGGGTGTGGGTACATAAACGGCGGTATCAAGTTTTCTTTGCCCAACTCGGGGCTGGATGTTTGGATTCCTGACTGTGTCCGCGAACGCGCTGATGGAACCAACGAGGTCGTAGGCATCGAGCCACATATCAAGATGGATATGAGCAAAATTAAAAGCCCGTCTTTTTTGGGCGAACTTGTAGATGAAATAGCTAAGCAGTTGTAGGTTTCATTAAGCGTAATGATTTCTTAATATCTCGCCAGGATGAGACGGCTTTCTAGTGAGTCTCTTTTTTGGATGCTTAGCCATCAATGGCTCCCAAAGCTTTCGTGTGATTTTATCACTATCTAAACCTCTGAAAACTCCCACTTTCACTCGTTCTTGCACACTTAGCCCTCTAAAGAAGGGGAAGTGAAACATGCTACAGTCAGTCTCCGCACTACGGAAATCAAGCCTCGTGGGTTCGATTATTGGATTTCTTACATTTGGCTGCGCATCTGGCCCTGTGACAACGCAAATTGATAAAAGCAAAAATCTTGTCGTAACTGAGCCAACCCAGTTTCAGAACCCCAATCTAGCTATCGACCGCCTAATTAGTTTCAATACCGGGTCATCAAAAGATTCGCATATTCAACAAATCAAAAAGACAATGATAAAGACATTGCTCAATCACAAAACAGCAGTAGCACATGAGCTTAAAGAAACTGGTAAGCTTTTACTAAAGTCAGGCATTTCGTATTCGTTTAATCTTGAAGCATTTTGCGTACACGCGGGCGAAGAAAGGCCTTTAAAGGGCGATGGACTTTTCTTAGGCAAGATTCAAGGAGCAGCAAAATCGTGGCTCCCAGTGATTCTGCGGGACTATAAAAAAAAGGGGATTTCGCAAGAGGATGCGCAGATTTTAATTTGGTCTTTACTTTCTGAAGTCCGCTTTGACCAGCTTAACTCGCGAAATCAAAATCACCTTTTAAAGCTTTTTCCCGACGCACCCGTGCGGTTTGGTCTTTCAGTTGTTGAAGACCATGCGAGAAACTTTTTGCTTTCACAACTTCCAATAGAACTACTTAGCGCCAAAGAACAATTAGATAAATATAGAGGGATTTTACAAGACACTCGGTCAAAGTTTTCTGAGATTGAAAAGTTACTCTCGCCAGTGCCATTAAGATCAAGCCCACTGGAAGTGGGCTGGTTGAAGCACGAGGATGGGTATTTTATCAATCTACAAGCCGATGGTTATCAAAGCGTAAATGTGAAAATCTACGCACCTGAAGGTCTCAAACCCGGCACCTATTTTGAACCCACTGAGCACGTTGCTCTCCCCGGCGAAGGCCAAAGACTTGCCCTGTCTGCAAGTGTTATTGACGGATACAAAGACCACTTTAGCCAGTATATTAAAACCACAATTGGGATTTCTACGAAAGAAGCTCTTTTTATTTTGAAGCATCCACTGGATGCCGTAAAAATATACCAAGCTGCACAGCGAGCCCTTCAAGCGACTTGGAACACCTTCTCTATCAGTTTTGAAGATAACGAAGCCGATGCCTTTAGACATTTCGTATGGTCCGGAATTATTGCCTTAGAAATAGGTGCAGCAAAGGCCAAAGAATTTTTGGACGCGCACGAAGACTTTCCTGAAAACAAATCAGATTCCAAAAATATGGATTTGTTTAACAATAGGCTAGGCATTGAGTATGCAGGTAAATATCACGGTAAAAACTTCGAGCAGGATTTAAAGAAAGCTGGCCTTGATAAAATTCGAAGCGGGGAGCTAAAGTGGATAGAACGAAAACAAATAAACTGAGTTTAAAAATTGGCCTTTGGGCGACAGGTGTCGGGGTTTTTCTCTACATTCTAATTGTTTCTTTTTTATTTTTTTCACCAAAATTGAAATCGTATAAAAGCCAAACGGCTTTTGAATCTACTAAGTGGAAGCTTCATTTAAGTGATGGCGATTTTGCTAAGCAAACGATGGTCGATGATCTTCTTTCTAGATATCAACTCGTTGGCATGACTCGAGCTAATATCGAAGAGTTATTAGGAACGCCCCAATCAACAAATTATTTTAAAGACTATGACTATGTTTATTGGTTAGGGCCAGAGCGCAGTGTCTTTGCCATCGACTCAGAGTGGTTGGGCATTAAATTCAACGACGACATGGTTGTTAAAGCCGAGATTATTATAGATTGATTCTTTAAGATAGTGATCGTCAGTTCATGTAGCTGAAAAGACAGTGGTGCGCCTCTTCTAAGCGTGAGAATTGTTTTGGGTGGTGTTGAGGATTTTGATTTTTTGTCTTAGTTTGAAATACCCCTGCCAAGGGTCTCGCTTTTGCGCTGCCAATCGCTTTAACGTCTTTTGCCCCCCGGAGGATCCAACTCCCCGCTCCTAAACTCCTTTGTCTACAAATACGCTTTTCATGATTACTTAGTATGTAGTCTTTGGATTGGTTTCTTGGTAACTTGATTTGCCGATTTAGGGGGGGCAAACAATGACAACTCTAACGACAATTGGATTACTTTTGGCTTCCAATATCTTTATGACTTTCGCGTGGTACGGGCACTTAAAGAACCTTCAAAGTAAACCCCTCGCCGTGGCAATCGTTGTTAGTTGGGGTATTGCGTTTTTTGAGTATTGCTTCCAGGTGCCCGCAAACAGAATTGGGTACACTGTGTTTTCCCTCCCCCAACTAAAGATTATTCAAGAAGTGATCACTTTAATTGTCTTTGTTGGGTTTGCAGTACTTTTTATGGGGGTAAAACCCACTTGGAATTTCTTTTGGGCCGGTCTTTGCCTCGTCGGAGCCGTTTTCTTTATATTCAGAGATAACTTGTAACGGAGGCGACTTACCCTCCATGTCGAGTTTTCTAGCTTTCACCTATATGGCCCTGAAATCATTACCAAATCAGACCGTACAGAGGTAAGCTTTTTGTTTGAGTAGCGGTGACAAAATCTTACCCACTTACGCCTTCGCATTTGAGGAGTACAAGAAATGGTGAAAACTATTTTTGGATTTGTTTTATTATTCATGTCTCATCAAGGAGTCGCTATGGATTTAAATGAATACAAGGGCAAAGTTGTCTTGGTTGCAAACATTGCCACGCGCTGTGGATACACGGGACAACTTGATGGTTTAGAAAAAATCTACCAAAAATTTAAAGATAAAGGTCTTGTAGTTCTTGGAGTGCCTAGTAATGACTTTGGATCGCAAACCCCCGAGAACAACGACGAAGTAAAAAAGTTTTGCAAACTCAAATACGGCGTGAGCTTTCCTTTAACTCCTAAAATGATTGTCAAAGGACCTCAGAAAGACCCATTGTTTAAGTTTCTCACGAATACTGAAAGTGGCGAAAAAGAAATTGGCTGGAATTTTGAGAAATTCTTAGTGGATCGCTCAGGAAAGCTCGTTAATAGATTTTCTTCAAAGGTAGAACCCGAAGATGATCAGTTGATAGCAGCTTTGAACGCAGCTCTTTCAAATTAAGCCACAGGAGATTGACTGGAAATGACCTGCCCAAGTTGTAAATCAGAGAATACTTACGAAGACGGTAACATTTGGATTTGCGCTGAGTGTTCGCATGAGTGGTCGGAAGCTGATCTAGCGAATGTACTTGAAGACGAAAATTTGGACCATTCAGTAAAAGATGCAAATGGGAATACCCTTTCTGACGGAGACTCTGTCATATTGATTAAAGATCTTAAAATCAAAGGTTCCTCCAGCACTCTCAAGGGCGGCACGAAGGTTCGTAATATTCGGCTCAGTAATGCCGGTGATGGCCACGATATCGCCTGCAAGATTGAGGGGCTTGGATCAATCAACTTGAAGTCGGAATTTGTTAGAAAGGCTTAACCTGAAACTGTAGTCTCCCGTTATGCCGCCAGACCGACTTATTCTGAGACAGTTTATACAGTTGATATATGTTTCTCGTAGAGGTATTATAAAGGTATGAAATCTAATGCCAAGTCTAGCATCACTCTACCTCCCAACGAACTAAAGCTTGTTGAGGGTTTGAGAAAGAAACTTAAGCTAAAGAGTAAGGTTGAGGTTATACGACAGGGTCTCTACCTATTAAAGGCTCGATCAGATCGTGCCTCCCTTCGAGCTGCATATGCCCATGCTGCTCGCCAGACAAAAGAAGTGACAATTGCCGAGTTGTTAGAGCTCGATCACTTGTCTGACGAAGGTTTATAGCTCCAATGAAGATTCGTCATGGTTGGCTTTATATCGCCGATTTAAACCCACGTTACGGCAGTGAGCCGGGTAAGATGCGGCCAGCACTTGTAATTCAAACAAATTTGCTCAATGAAACAAACCATCCTTCAACATGGGTTCTACCATGCACAACAAGACTTACCGGAGAAAATCTTCTTCGAGTCCCTTTACCAAAGGGCATTGCAGGGAACAAAGAAGAGTGCGAAATCATGATTGACCAAAGCCGCGCCGTTGACAATCGACGCTTAACCAAGGAACTGAAGGAGCTTCCGAGGCCGATTCTTAAAGAGGTTAAAGAAAAACTAAGGCTTTTGGCGGAGCTCTGATCAGCCGGCTTGCACAAAACCCCTTCGAAACTGAAAACTATCACTGAAGTCAGTGATAACCTTCAAAAAAGAGTGTCGCCGACGCGTCTGATCGAAATGCATTTTTAGGGAGAACCTAATGAGTCTTAATTTTGAAGAAATTGATTTTCAAAGAACGCCGATCGGTCCGGTGTCGCTCCGGCGCCGGCGCCTGCCGCACTTCGCGAACCAAGACATCTACGAAATCAAACTGGGCGACGAATTCTTAATGACCAGCATCTTTCATGAGTCTGAAACTCAGCTGGCAAAATTAGCACTCAAAAGGGTCAACCGTGATAATCTCGACGTAGTAGTGGGAGGCCTAGGCCTTGGTTACACAGCCGCAGCTGCGCTTGAAGACTCCCGGGTTAGCTCCCTCACAGTTGTGGAGTATTTGGAGCCAGTAATCAACTGGCACAAAACCAAAGCTGTACCGCTTGGAGGTTTATTAACCAGTGATCCGCGTTGCAAGTTCATTCACGCTGATTTCTTTTTGATGGCTCGTGATTTTGCTGCGGGTTTTAACACCACGACATTCAAGAAAAAAGATTTGATTCTACTTGATATTGATCACACGCCTAACCATGTTCTTCATGTTTCTAATAAGCGATTTTACACAAAAGAAGGTTTAGAAGAACTACGAACGCATCTTAAGTCAGACGGTATTTTTGGGCTGTGGGCTGATGGGGCCTCAGACATTGGCTTTACCAATCACTTGAAAGAAGTGTTTGATTCTGCTGAAGCTCATGAAATCGAATTTCTAAATCCAATCACTACTGGCTCTTCCAGGTGCACAGTTGACTTGGCCACAACGGCATCCTAAGTTTATATGGGGGCTCAACAAGATGAGTGAATCACTGTTTAAACCCGTTGTACTTGTAACAGGCTGCGGATCTGGTATCGGTTTGGCGTTAGCCGAGCTTCTCTATAAACACGCTCAGTATCGTGTTGTTATTACAGCGAGAGCTAAGTCACTGCCCCATTTGCAAGAGCGCTTCCCAGATACCGAGAGATTTTGGGTAAGACCCCTTGATGTTATGATTGCCAGCGAAAGAGCGCGCTTGATCGAAGAAATCGCAACGAAGTGGAATGGAGTCAACATTCTCGTCAATAATGCCGGGGTTAGCTACCGTTCCGTCGTTGAACATATGAGTGCAAAAGAGGAGCAGCACCAGTTTGACACAAACTATTTTGGTCCCGTTGCTCTAATACGTGCCGTTTTACCTCACATGCGAAAAATAGGCCGTGGAAAAATTATCAATGTTTCGTCGGTAAGTGGCATGTTGGCAATGCCGACAATGGGATCCTATAGCGCTTCTAAATATGCTCTCGAAGGTATTAGCGAAGCCCTTTGGTATGAAGTCCGGCCGCTAGGAATAAACGTAAGCCTAATTCAACCAGGCTTTGTGCGATCCAAGTCTTTCTTAAAAGTACAGTATTCCGCTTTGTCGGATCCTGAACACGGCACCGAGGGACTTTACGCAGATTATTACGAGCACATGACTCCATTTATCGAAAGACTCATGGGCCTGAGCCTCACCACACCAGCAGCGGTTGCAAAAAAAATTCTGCGGACGATACGAAAGAGAAATCCCGCACTTTGGATTCCAGCAACAATGGATGCAACAATCTTCTATTATCTTCGGCGGTTCGTTCCAAGACGAATTCTTTTGGAGCTTCTCTTTGCCACGCTCCCGCGCGTTCGACACTGGGCCAAGCAGTACACGAATAGGCGAAAGAAGAAAAAACCTAGACAGTAAACTTGTGATATCAGATGAATTCATAGGAATTGTAGTCACCACCTTTAGACTCTTCTCTGACTTAACTCCGCCCATTTTTTTGCGCGAATCGCTCGGCTACTAATAAGTCAGCACCAACGCGTGAGGTCGCAGAATGGCCGGGCGTACTTTTTGCTGGAAATTTACGCCTGTGAAGGATGAAATATCCCTTCAACCCTAAATACAAATTTGAGGAGATCAGTATGAAATTTGCCTTACTATTAGCAATGACAATCACTAGTTCATTTGCTGTTGCCGATGTTTACAAAATTGACACTGAAGCGAGCAAAGTATTGTGGAAAGCCGGTAAAAAAGTTGGCTCCTTTCACAATGGCGAAATCAAATTAAAAAGTGGAACGGCAGAGACTGCGAAAGACGGAAAGATCAAAAATATTAAAGTTGTTGTTGATATGAAAAGTATTTCTAACGAAGATTTGAAGGACACTCCAGACTATCAGAAAAAATTGGTTGGCCACCTTTCAAACGAAGACTTCTTTCACGTTGAGAAATATCCCGAATCAACCTTTGACCTTGAAAGCATAACTCCGAAGAAGGGCTCCAAAGACGAGTATACTGTCAAGGGAAAGCTTACAATGATTGGCAACACTCAAACTGTGGAGTTTCCTGCGAAGATTAGCACCGACAAAGACACACTCAAAGGCACAGCTAACATTGAAATCGAGAGATTAAAATGGAACTTAAAGTACGGCTCTGGTAGTATTTTTAAAGAGTTGACGGCGGATAAAATCATTAACGACAAATTTGATCTCACGTTAAATCTCGTTGCCAAGAAACAGTAAGTCACCACTGTTATAGAGGTTTTTAGGAGCGGCGCCCAGTGTATGATTCGCTCCTAAATTCCCCACACGAATTAGAGCAAGAGCCTTCTTATAGAACTCTCGTGTGAACGCAAGAAACTGGGGCTGTCGTGCGTTTGAAGGAAACCATTAAATTTTATCTTTTGAATACCTGCACTTTGATTGCGGTTGTGGCGATGACACTCTATTTTTTTTCGCAGGTTTCCGACTACGCATTCGGAATAAGCTCGAGCAATCACCCCATAATCATTAATCTCGCGCTTAGTCTTGATCAGCCATTTCGTTTTTTTGGGCTAACTTTACTCGCTTCTAGTCTTGTTCACGAATCATCCACCCACCTGTTAACGAATTGCCTTCTTTTGTTTTGGTTGGGAGCCATTCTCCATACGAAGTTTTCGAATACACGCATTTTGGTTTTGTATTGCATATTAGCTCTAGTAAACAATCTGGCTGTCGTAGTGGCATCACATGCGCTTAACCAAAGTGGATTTGTATTGGGAGCAAGCGCGTGTCTTATATCTTTAAGCACTCTGGCAATTTTACTTCAGATTAGTGGCTCGAAAGGACTCATCATCCCGTTGCTACTTGTCGTATGGCTTCAGCCAGAGAGCGCAAGCTCACTCACAACAGCCGGGCACCTCAGCGGAACACTCACTGGTATTATCGCTTACTTACTTTTGAAGAAACGGATGATGTTGCTCGGATAATACGAATACTCTGATCAATATCAGTCACTATCCAGCCCACCTTCGAAATTGCAACGGGCGCAAGAGTGCTGCTCCATTCGTCTCCGTCAGGAACCCACATCGCAACTATAGCCCCATCTCGTGGATTTAGAACATAAAGGCCGCCCTTTCGCGACGGATAGACAAGTACATTTAGATTTGTATCATAAGTTGCATTCGCAAAGCTCTTGTTCGCCTCCGACGTCATCTTGCACCACCTCACTCTGCCGTTCTCCGAGGAAATGCGGCAAACATTACCGACAAAATCTGAAATTATAATGTCTTTTTCAATGACTATGGGCACTGCCACAACAGGATGAGGATGCATATAACCCATGCGACTTTCGCCAGTCTTTTTGTCGTAGCAAGATACTCCCCCGACATTGCTCTTAAAATAAACTTCCCCAAACACAAAACAAACGTCGTTATCAACTTCTGTCGGCTCCATCCAACTACTTGCGGGCAGTTCGCGTTGCCATACCTTTATGCCGGTTCCAAACTCATACGCGGTAGCGTAAGAACGCCAGGAATTGGCATCATTTTTCTCTCGCCCCGTGCCGCTAAACACTAAGCCTTCGCTTACATGAACAGAAGAATCCGTGTGCCCATCTACTTGGTGCCAAACCTCCGTCATGGTTGCGGGGTCAATCGCGTAGATTCCGTCACTGCCTGCGGCGGCGAACAAAAGCGCCTGGCCTTCGTGCAAACCCACAACTGCAGATGCCTCCGTGTGTCCTCGCGTAGAAAACGCTCCCTCATACCGGCCGGATCTTAAATCAAACTTGTAAATTCTTGCGTGGTGGGTTTCGTGTCTGCCCTCTCCCACGTAAAGCTTCTCGTTATAGATGATAGGAGCTGGCGAGACATCTGTGCCTACATAAAACTTTCGAAAGGGAGCCGAACCACCATACTCGAATTCGAGTACATAACCTGCATCTGTACTCACAAAATAAGTGTCACCCGCCAAAATAGCACCACGGAAACTTCCTTTTTCGATTTGAATTTTTGATGTCTGTTCAATAGTTAAGTCGAGCGTTGGGTCTGAAATCTTTGAAACAACCGCAGGCTTTGGCTCGAGCACATCAGGATAGCTGTAGTTCGAAACCTTTTCATTTTTCTTTTGCTCTCTTTTGATTACAAACTCAAATGATGGAAGGTTCTTGTAGTAATTGTAACTTTTGATCCCCCCAAAAATAAAAACATTGAAAAGAAGTGCGCTGATGAGAATCCTTGGCTTCAGCAAAACTTCGAAGAGCTTTTTTGGCCCTTCAGCTTTCAGACGTATGCCAAACAAGGCTGCAATGAAAGTAGCGAGTGCTGAAATCGCTACCCCTACCGCTGTTAGCGGAATCAAAACTGTTGGTATAATTTGTGGGTGAATCTCAATTGGTATCATGAGCAATCCTGCCGTGGTTACCGTCGACCCAGAGTTTGTCTCCGTCTTTAAACTTTTTTGTCGCCTCAAAGATTCCGCTCACGGCTGGAATGCCCATTTCTCTGGCTACGATGGCACAATGAGAAAGCACACCGCCCTTTTCAACAACAATTGCTTTAGATTTAACAAAGAGAGGCGTCCACGATGGATCGGTAGACTCTGCTACGAGAATTGTATTCTCTGGCCACGATTGGGTGTCGATGTTGACTGGATCTAAAACCAAACGAACCTCTCCTCTAATTATTCCCGGCGATAGGGCCTCACCGTCAAAGGATGGTTTCTTTTGAATGTTTTTGCCGCTGACGATATCTTCTACTTCTTCACGCGACGTCATTTCTGGGAACGAATATTTTCTAAAAACAGCAAATCGCTCTTTTCGATCTTCGATTCTTTTTTTCAGCCCTGCTAGCTGCAGTTCATTCTGTTGGAGCGCCTGTAGCTCGCTCAACCGCAACCAATGAATGTCTGCATTTAGCGAAAGCCTCTCTGCCAATGCATTCAAAGCATATCTGATAGAAGCATAGGGCTTAAGAATCTCCATCTTCCAGTTCTCCCTAAGCTCGAGCATCTCTTTTAAAAGACGCCATTCCTCCAAAACGATTTCCCGCTTAAAACTCTCAAGCGCCAAGATCTCTTTTTCTACTTCAGAGTGATGGTCAACAACACTAAAGCCCACTTGGCTTGTCTTGAAAGCTGAATCTCCTAGTTCATTCCACCTAGGGTACATTAAATCTAGCTCTCGCGGACCTCTGTGCCCATATTTTAACAAAAACCGATCTCGCTTATCGGGGTCATTACAAGCTTCAATGTATTCTTTTTGCATATCAAACGTTTGTGTATGTAGACCTCTACCAAGCCATTCTCTAATTTTTCTCTGAGCATTCTCCTCGCCGAGAATTCCCGACAAAAGCAATAGCAGTCGCTGAATGGTGGACTCCGTTAGTACAATCAAAATAAATGGCCAATAAAGAACTTCCTTTGCAAATCCATCGGCCTCGGTAAATACGAGGTCGAATAGTTCACTTGATGATTTCCGATTGAGCTCCGCTACGCCCAGGTTCGGACTCTTCTTTCTGAAACGATGAAGCTCTTTTGAACAATTATCCAGCCAATGGCGGCGATTCGTCGAAATGTTCCAAGAAACCTTAAGCATGCTCATAACTGCCGACGGCGCGTAGGAAATCATTTTTAAGCTAACTTTTTTGAATTTAAATTTCAGATGTGGGCGCGGGCGGGCGATAGTCACGTAGGGAATTGGCCCATAATAAAGTTCGGTCAGTCTATCCAGATTAATATAAGCGCGCCCAAAGACTCTTTCGAGCAAGGAGTCTTTTGAATGAAAACTGCTTTGATCAAAGCTTTTGTATCCCAAAGTTTTAAGCGCGCTGCCAAAGGCGAAATGCGGGGAGAAAGCTCTCTTCCAGATTGAAAAAGTAAAATAGCTCGGAAATCCAGACCACTCAGCAAATGTTTGACCATCCCAAGTTGCCCCACGTGGATAAGAAGTTCGTAAACGCTCAAGTTCATAGGCAATAACTTGATCGTCGGAACGAACGGTAGTTATTGGGCGGGCCTGCAAAATTTGAATCACGCCAGCTGGATCAATCGCCCATTCCATGTCTACGCTATAGCCAAGGGATTTTGCCACCTGAATGCCAACCTGAGCAACTTGAAGAGCTTTTTCAACTGTGAATCCATGAGGTAGATTGGAAAAATGTTTTTCTTCGTTGACCATGCCAGGTGTAACTCTTCCGGAGACAAGACTCTCGCCAAATCCCGGCACGACTTCAAGATACCAACCGGTGCCTTTATTTCGTGGATCGTGACTGAAGAATACGCCAGAAAAAAGTGGATTGATCATTTCTTGAAGCACAACGTTCATCTCAGATTGTTGCTCACCTTGTTCCGAAGCGGAATTTTCGTCTTTAAAGAAATCTCTATATGCCTGAACAGAATCCTGATGAATGCTGCCAAAGCACTCACGAATGCCTCGCTTTAAATCATCTTGGTTTTGTATGTTTAAAAATGTTTTATTCTGACCGGCAAAGGAAGTTCTTGCTCCATCTTCTGCAGCAGCACTGCTTCGCACTGCTAAGGCCGGGGCTCCAAGCTGGTCCCACCAGTCGACGAGGGCTTGCCAGTCGCTCGGTTCAAGCTTTTCATGTATAATTAAACCTCTTGGAACAGTGAACCCTTTTTGGGTCAGGTTTGCCAGGCCACTAGCTTTACCGCCAAATCTTCTATCGCTTGCCTTAGAGTTTTCAAAAGGAATCAATGCCACTTTCGCCCCCCAGCATCAAGTACCACTCGCAATAGCCTTAACTTAATGAGTGACAGGATACAACCAGCGACACTCAAATAACGTAAGTTGTCCCTTGTGATTTGAAAGCCACAAGTGATAACAAGACTTATGACGTTTTTAGCCCTCTCACCAATCCTGCTTTTTATCATGTTGCTGTTTGTAGTACGCTGGCCGCTATTTAAAGCTGCACCTATCGTATTTCTCTACACAACTATAGTTGCGATAACAATCTGGAAGTCTCCTCTGTCGGAGCTGTTCTCTGCGGTTGGCAAAGGTGGCCTTCTCAGCCTCGACATCATATTCATAATACTGGGCGCTGTTGTGTTTTTGAGGTTTCTCGAGGGGACCGGGCAAATTGTCAAAATGCAAGAGAACCTCAAAGCTTTGTCGCCAGATCCCCGTCTACAAGCAGTCTTTCTGGCTTGGTTTTTTGGAAGCTTCATCGAAGGAATTTCGGGCTTTGGTACACCCGCCGTAATCGTAGCGCCCCTTCTGGTTGGAATTGGGTTTTCTAAGCTTACTGCGATCAGTATTGCGCTTCTTGCCAATAGCACTGCTGTGACCTTTGGTGCAGTGGGCACTCCCGTTCGAATTGGCTTCGCGGATCTTCATGCAAACGGGCTTAACATCTTAGCCGCGAAACTCAGCATCTTACCCGGGATACTTGTCCCGGTTATGATATTGGGATTCTATGTTCAGTTTGAACTGAACGCTCCCAATAGATGGCGCCACTTTAGATAGGCTTTGCCAATAGCCGCACTTTCGGGACTTGCATTTGTGATACCCTTTTTAGCTACGGCATATACGGGGCCAGAGTTCCCTTCTATTGTCGCTAGCATTATTGGATTTGTTTTTGTCTTAGTAACGATCAGAACTTTCCAACTCGGCCCTCCCCCGCTTTTACCAGTAGCCAGAAATGCGCTGCCGGGTAGTTTATTGCCATTTGCAAAAAGCTTTTCCCCATACATAGTTTTGTTAGCCCTCTTAGCACTTGGAAAATTTTTATTCAGGCCCTTCTCCTATCACGTCGAAATCGGCGAAAAGTTAAGTCACAACATCCACCTTTTTAATCCGGGCTTCGCGTTTTTTAGCGCCCTTGTCGTATTAGCTCTTTGGAATAACATGAGACTAAAAACTCTTACGGAAATCGTTAAGACGTCCCTCGCGGTCTCTTTCCGAACTGGTGTAACGATTTTTTTTATAAGCTCTGTGGTTTATATTCTTATTGTTTCAGGATCGCTCGAACAAACTGCTCGTCAGCTTTTAACAGATGATCTGCCGTACTATGCCGCTTTTATGGGAGCCTTTGGTTCGTTTCTGGCAGGAAGCGCGACGGTATCAAACTTGCTGTTTGCACCGCTGCAGTATGCCGCCTCTGAAGATTTGGGTATTTCAACTACTTTAATCTTGTCGCTTCAGCTCGTGGGAGCCGCCGCTGGAAATATGATAGCACTTCCAAATATCCTAGCCGTTCAGGCGTCAGTGCAGCTGGAAGGAAGGGAATCCTTGTTTATTGCCCGCTTAATAGGACCTTGCTTAATCTACCTAACGTTAGCGACTGTATCGGCCCTGCTTTTTATATGAATTTAATCATCTATTTTTTGAGTTTTAGTTCGGTTAAGGTTTTGATTAGGAGGCTCGATAATGACCTTAAATCCCCTTAAACTGACCGGCATAAGCTTTGTTGAGTTCAGCGATTCAAACCCTGAATCACTTCACAAACTCTTTATAGATTTTGGATTTTCGAAAATCGCAAAGCACGCTACTAAGAGCATCGATCTTTATAACCAGGGGCAAATTACATTTTTGCTCAACTACGAACCTGACTCTTTTGGCTTAAGGTTTTCCTCGGTCCATGGCCCATCAATTTCTGCAATGGGTTGGAATTTCGAAAATGCCGAACAAGCTTACTCTGACGCGATAAAGAGAGGTGCTGCTGGCTCTTCGGAAGGCGATTACAATGATTTGGATGGCAATGCGATATCTGCGATTAAGGGCATAGGCGACAGCCTCATTTACTTTGTCGATAAGAACACCGATCTGGGATTTGTTCCTCTGCAAGACCCCGTGCGAACGGTAGAGAAGGGCTTTTATCTTATAGATCACTTAACAAACAACGTTTTTAAAGGAACAATGAACCAATGGGCCGAATTCTATAAGAATATATTCGGATTTGAAGAGGTCAGATACTTCGACATTAAAGGAAAGAAGACGGGTCTCACATCTTACGCTTTGCGATCACCGTGTGGCAGCTTCTGCATTCCCATTAATGAGGCCACCGAAGCCAAATCCCAGATTAATGAGTATCTCGAAGAGTATAACGGACCCGGGGTGCAACACTTGGCCTTTTTAACCGAAGATCTACTGAACTCTCTTGAAAAGCTTAAAGACACGGGAATAAAAACCTTAGACATCAACTCGGAATATTACCTCAAGGTATTCGATCGAGTTCCTGGAGTTAAAGAAGACCGAGAATCCATTCGAAAGTTTAATGTTTTGGTTGATGGAGACGCCGATGGTTATCTTCTTCAGATTTTTACAAAGAACCTCGTCGGTCCTATTTTTATTGAGATGATCCAAAGAGAGAATCACCTTTCGTTTGGCGAGGGCAACTTTCAGGCACTGTTTGAATCAATAGAGCGCGACCAAGTAAAACGCGGAGTACTTTAACTCTACGGAGCTACTGACCGTACTCGCGCATGCATTAATCGCGGAAAATTTTGTGCATTGAAGAAACTAGTTTTTTAACTTGTTGGCTTTCAATATCGTATATAACATTTTGATTCTTTCTTTGGCCCCGCACAAGCCCATCTTGTTTCATCCGAGTTAGAAACTGAGATACCGCCGACTGCGAAGCGCCGCTTAACTCTTCAAGCTCAGATACAGACTTAGGCGCCTCACATAGGTGACACAATATTAAAAGTCTTTGAGGATGAGCCATATTCTTAAGAATTTGAGACACGAATTCACACTGCTCTAGACTGGGCACATTCGACTTTTTGAACTTCTGTTTAGTTGCAGCCATACCAAAAACCCTCTACCTTTCTTCTCGCGGCTATCCGCATAGCACCGACTTTTATAGTTAGCAGAGAAGTCACCAAAATATATTACAATATTATAATGTTTTAATCAAGTGAGCACTACTGAACCTCAGGCTTTTTAATCGAGACTAATTTCGGGGTTATTGGCGAGACCAAAGAGGGACCAATATTGGCTGACGAGCCCGTAGGCTAACACCATGACAAACGACGTGCCCCGCGAAAACAACAAATAACGCTTGACATATTATAAAATTATAATATATTAATATGAGGAGCTGAAAATGGCTTTAGGTCAATTTAAACTGAAACTAATGTGATGTGAGTAGTTACGGAGGAGGAGCAAATGAAAGAGGTTATCATCGACGTTAGAGAGCAAGATGAATACAAGGCGGAGCGGATCGAGAATTCAATCAACCTCCCCTTGTCCCATTTTGCGACGGTTGCGCCAGGAGCACTTTCAAACTTTATGGATTCAAAAGTGATTATCATGTGCCGAAGCGGCAAACGGGCCGAGCTAGCCATGGGTCAAGCACGGCAGTTAGGTTTTGAACCTGCCGGTGGATTCGAGGTTTACTCCGGCGGCATACTTAAGTGGAAACAGCAGCTGAGGCCAGTGATCTCGGGGGTGAAGCATCATCTGCCAATTTTGCGTCAAACTCACTTGGCGGCCGGCTTGATTGCCTTATTCGGTGCTATCTTAGGATTTACGGTGCACCCAGGTTTCTTTTTGATGTCGGGTTTCGTAGGCCTAGGGCTCACAGTTGCCGGCGCAACTGGACTTTGCTTGATGAGCGAAATTTTAGCTAAAATGCCATGGAACAAAAACATTCCAGACATAAAACGAGAGGTTTGCGCAGCCACTAAAGGGGATAGCTCATGTCAAACAATCTAAAATCGGAGGAAAAAGTGGTAAGGCAACAAATTTTCAGACAACTCTTCGACGAAGCAACTTGGACTTATACCTACCTGATTGCAGATCCAGATTCTCTAGAGGGAATCCTGATAGATCCAGTTGATGAAAAAGCAGAGCGCGATCTGAGTCTTATTAAAGAACTTGGCATTAAACTTAAATACACTATGGAAACTCATACCCACGCCGACCACATCACTGGTGCTAGCTTAATTTCTCAGCAAACGGGCGCGAAAAAAGTTGTCGGCAAGCGCTCGGGGGCAGAGTGTGCCGATGTCTTTGTAGATGACGGCGACATTTTGGAGTTTGGCAGATACAAGGTAAAAGCTCTATCTACTCCCGGACACACGGATGGTTGCACAAGTTACGTCGTAGAAGACAAAGCTTTCACTGGCGATGCACTGTTTGTTCGCGGAACCGGTCGAACTGACTTTCAACAAGGATCGGCAGAGGTGCTATATGACAGCATCTACAACAAGTTGTTCAGTCTACCAGAGGATACCTTTGTTTACCCTGGGCATGACTACAAAGGCGCAACCGTATCTACCATACGAGAGGAGAAGCTGTTTAACCCAAGAGTAAAAGTGGGAATAACGAAGCAGCAGTTTGCGGAAACTATGAAGAATCTCAAACTAGCAAACCCCAAGAAGATCCACGAAGCCGTTCCGGCCAATTTAAAGTGCGGTCAAAAAGACCTCACAAGTGTTCAACAGTGACCCACTAAAATGGGATACCTTGGCGCACTTGTAATGGGAATTGTGCTTGGGCTAACCGGCGGCGGTGGCTCAATACTAACTGTTCCTATACTTGTTTACCTCTTTGGCCTGTCAGCGTCTGTGGCGACGGGCTATTCTCTGTTCATAGTGGGGGTTTCGGCAAGTGTTGGTGCGTGGGGGTACGCTAACAAAGGGCAGGTTGCATTTAAAGAAGGATTTCAGTTCGCCCTGCCCGCACTCATCGGAGTATTCGTAGCAAGACGCTTTATTGTTCCCGCCCTGCCCGATGTCATTTTTCAAATTAATGACCTTGTTTTAACAAAAGATCGACTCATTCTAACGGCGTTTGGAATAGTTACCCTGTTGGCTTCTTTCACAATGATTCGCGGACAAGGAGCAAAGTCGCCCGCAAAAAGTTCTTTCCTAAGAGTTGCGGCACAGGGGCTAGTAATTGGAGTCATAACAGGTTTCGTTGGAGCAGGAGGAGGGTTTTTGATCGTACCCGCTCTTGTTCTTATGCTTGGTCTTGACATGAAAAGAGCCGTGGGAACATCGCTGGCAATAATTGCCTTTAATTCTACTTTGGGTTTTACAGCTGATCTACAAAGTTATCCACAAGTCGACTGGAATTTACTGGGCGCAGTCAGCGCTTTGTCGATCTTCGGAGTAGTCATCGGAACCTATTTATCGCGGTTCATACCTGCCGTGACACTCAAAAAGGCATTTGGATATTTTGTGTTAGCGATGTCTCTTGTAATTATTATTAGCCCCTAGTCTTAAACACCCGGCGATTGGTTCCATGGCAAAAAGACTTTATTTTCGGGCTATTGGCAAGCCTTCCTCATTCCACTTCAACATGCCGCCTGACATATTGGCCACTTTTTCAAATCCCCCCTGTTGACTTTCGAGGGTGGCCTGTCCAGACCGCCCACCACTTCGGCATATGAAAACAATCTCACTCTCTTTATCCGCAGTTTGTAGAAACCGGCTTAACTCCGGACCTAACGTAACAAGCGTTGCTCCCGCAATATGGCCGAGCTCCCCATTGAACTCCTCAGGTCTTCTAACGTCGATGAGCATAAGTTTGTCTTTATTTTGATTAACTGCAGATGGCAAAACTTCTGGGATCCCATTGTTTATGACCGGATGAAGAGTTCTTTCGCTATTTTTTTGCACTTTGCCTCCTGAAAAGCCGATGCCAAGGCTATTTGTTTCTATTTTACGACGCTTTATGCTCCACCATACTTTACCAAAGAGCGAGCCGTCGAGCATATGATACTTCCCTTGCATAGGTGCGCCAACCTTCGTATAGATACTAAGTGACAACCAACAAAGAAAAAATTTTAATTTATAACGATCGTAAAAAGTGCATCGAAGAGGAAGTCGTATTTGGTGACGCCTTTGTACGTTTTCTCTACCAGAATCCTATCGGAGCACTGGTAACTCCGTTGATCGCGGGTAATCATTTAATAAGCAAGGCATACGGACTTTTGAAGGCCTCGGCATCTTCGACTCGCCAGATAGATCCTTTTTGTAAAAAGTTTGGCCTTAATATGGACGAATTTGAAAAGGTAACTTACGAAAACTTTAATGATTTTTTCATAAGAAGATTTAAAGATGGCGCCCGTCCCTTTAATCAAGATGCCAAAATCTTGCCTGCACCTTGTGAGGCTCGTTACACCTTTTATTCAAAATCCCATAAGAAACTACGCCTTTTCGTAAAAGGAGCTTCTCTTTGCCCCCGCGAAGTACTCGGAGACGAAGTGTCTCAAGCGTTCGAAGGCGGCCCAGTAGCGGTCGCGCGACTCGCACCAGTCGATTATCACCGTTTCCACTTTCCAGATGATGGCACCGTTGAGAAGCAGTATCCTATTCATGGCAAGCTAAACTCCGTGAATCCGCTTGCATCTTTTAGAATGCGAAACATTTTTTGTGAGAACGAAAGAAGAGTTAGCATTCTTGATACGCGGAATTTTGGAAAAATAGCTTACGTAGAAGTTGGCGCACTCTGCGTTGGGCGAATCGTGCAAACCCACACTTCGAAGAACTTCACGCGCGGCGACGAAAAAGGCTACTTTCTCTTCGGAGGCTCAACTGTGATTTTATTTGGAACCCCCGGTTCGTGGTCATGGAGAAAAGAGTTTTTGAGCCAGAACGCCGAAGGCCGAGAAGTATTGATTCAGCTGGGTCGGCCTCTCTCTGAGTAAATTTTTAGGATTGGTAAATCGAACTAACCAGCATATTCTTTGTACAGATGAATCACGATAATGGCATCAACGGCAGTCCCACAGTTGAAGAGGAACTTATTAATGTTCCCATTGAAAGGCGAATTGTCAGCACTTACTTGTCCCGGCGTCCGAAAGAGCTTGGCTATTTTGCGTCTTTAGGCAGCACCCTGTTTGTGGCAGCGTTCTCGTTTGCCAACTGGAGCAACGCTTTTCACCTGAGCAACGGACTTTACGCAAATCGCTCACTTGTTTTCACCCAATCAGAGTATTGGCGTCTTTTTACGGCAACGTTTTGCCACGCAGACGCAGAGCATTTGGTCTCAAATTCATTCTTGCTCTTTATCTTAGGGATTTTGGTTGTCGGACACTTTGGGTTTGGAATTTATTTTTTCTTGGCAACTTTTGTGGCCGCCGCTACCAATGCGCTAGCCATTCTCACTTACTCTGCTGATGTCAGACTCATTGGTGCATCAGGATTGGTTTATGTTTTGGGAGGCTTTTGGTTGACTCTATTCTGGTTAATTCAGCGACAATACAAACCTATCAATAAAAGTCTTCGCGTCATCGCGGTGGGTTTGCTTTTATTTTTTCCGACGTCTTTTTTACCGACTACAAGCTATCGCACCCACGCACTCGGATTCTTTCTCGGAATTTTATCTGCCTTGCTGTTTTATTTTTTTAAAAATGAAGAGTTTAAACGATCTGAGAAGTATGAGTATTTTTGACACTGCGACAAGGAGAGAATGATTGTACATAAGACGAGCAGAGCAGAACGATCTAGATGAAATCTTAGCGATTAACGACCGCTTTGTGCCAAAAGTGAGTAAGGTTGATAAGTTGTGGCTCCAAAAGTATTTAGCTGAAGCCACAGTATTTGATATTGTCGAATCTGAAGGTAAACCAGTTGCTTACATAATTGCGATGACACCCGATGCTGACTACCAAAGCGAAAATTTTTTGTGGTTTAAAAAAAGATACGCTGACTTTTTATATATCGACCGAGTAGCAGTAAAGCTTGGTTTTCACTCTATAGGTATTGGAAAAAGCCTCTACAATTACCTTTTTAACACCTATAAAGACGTCTCCCAAAAAATCACTTGTGAAGTAAATATTGATCCGCCGAATCCTCAGTCACTGGGTTTTCATTCCGCTTTAGGGTTCAAGGAAGTCGGTCAACAGGATACGAAAGGCAACACAATACGTGTGGCAATGCTTTTAAAGGAGCTTTAGTTTTTTGTCTGAATTAGTTTTTAGCTAAAAAAATATTGAATATGATGGGTAGCTTCGAATTTGGCAATGGGCTAAAGAGCTTCATTGTAAAAACTTGACACTCTATGTCCCACAAAAAGTATTCTTTATTCTTTCGTTTTCTTTAGGTGGCTCTTGGAATTTACTAAATCTTGAGTCGTCACTATAAGGATTCTTTAGAGCCTCGTAGAATTCATTCACTAAACCAAAATCTCCAGAATCAGCAAGCTCAAGAGCTTTTTGTAATATATGATTTCTCGGTATATTAATTGGATTGCTCTTGTTCAGCCGCTGCACAATTAATTCTGGACTGTCTCCTTCGGCTTCTAGCAACGATTGCCATTTTTCAAAGAATTCGCCTAACTCTGTAGGATAAAATTTATTGGTAGAGAGTTGATTCTCGAAGGGATTATCGACCACACTATTGAGGCCACGAAAGCCGAGTGTAAAATCAAGCGCATGGGTTTGAAGGGCATCAAGCCACTCTAACACAAGATTCTTTGCCTCAGAACTCGCCACCAAAAACCCCAACTTTTGGCAAAACTTGAGATCAATTTGCTCTTGGCATTTTACCAAAAAACTCTCAAGGATTTCTTGATACTCCTTTACAATTTTGGGATCGCTATCTATCACAAGTAAACATTCAGCGAGGCGAGCCAGGTTCCACTGTGCAATTTTTGGCTGGTTATTAAAGGCGTATCGACCATTTCTATCTATGAAGCTGTAAACTTGATCCTTCTGAAAGTTGTCCATAAAGGCACAAGGGCCATAGTCAAGTGTCTCGCCAATCACGGACGTGTTGTCGGTGTTCATCACTCCATGTATAAAACCGACGGACATCCAATCCGCCAAGAGCTCGACCTGCCGATTCACAGCACATTTAAAAAACTGAACTCTGTCTTGAGGTTCTATTTCTTCGTCGTAAAAACCTCTTTTGATTGAAAATTCTACAAGCTGTTTTAGGCCCTCTATGTTATTTTGAGAGGCCAGGTATTCAAACGTACCGACTCTAATATGGCCGCGTGATACCCTCGAAAGTATGGCCATAGGAAACGATTGCTCTCTTTGTACGGAATCTGATGATTTTACAACTGCCAGGGAGCGTGTCGTTGTTATACCGACAGCACTCATGAACTCACTTACGAGGAATTCTCTAAGAGCTGGGCCCAAGGCGGAGCGACCATCGCCTCTTCGTGAAAACACTGTAGGACCAGAACCCTTGAGCTGAAGTTCAAAAACTTCCCGAGTGTTTTTCTTAAAAGTGCCAAGAATCAACGCACGACCATCACCTAAAACGGGTACGAAATGACCAAACTGATGGCCAGCATAAGCTAAGGCGAAAGGGTTTGAGTTTTTTGCCAACTCATTACCAGAAAGAACGCGGGACAGTTCATCTTTGGATAAGAACGTCGGAACACCTAATTGCTCCGCCAAGCCCGTGTTATAAATAACGAGATCAGGGGAGGCTACCGACGAAGGCGAGGTTTTTTGTACCAGGTCCGCCGGCCAATCTGTATCGTATTCGGAAAAACCAAAATTGATCACTGCATTAGGGTGCTACACTATTGAAGTCGCGATGTCTAATCCATCGTTTGACCTGTTTCATGAGTTCTTTGTTTACGCTGTTTACGACTTGCATCGGCTCTAGACCAGATGCCCGGGCCTCGAAACGGCTCGAAAGTGATACAACACTTAGTATTCCCGTCACTGCAGAGCCGGCTAACTCCTTGGGTCCTCTCACGAGTCGCAGACAAAGGCTGCTATCCGATGGTACACTGTTTTTTGTTACAGCAACGAGTTTTTCGATCGAGCGTCTAACCTCTTTTGGAACCCGCACTCCGACGAATTTTATTTTGCAATCTGGAAGGTACATAAACACTCCTTTTGATGAAATTTAGATATTTAACTTACCAATAAATTCTAAACCACCAACCTCCGTGGGGCCGCGCAATTATGCATAAGGCGAGGCTACTTATCACCTTCGCCAGGGCAATAGCATTTTTGTAAAAGTCGAAACCATGAGTGTGCACCCCTCTTAAAGTGGCCAAATAACCATAGGCACGGATAATTTTTATAGCCTGCATCTTGCAATGCACCGTAACGCTACCTGGTTTCCTAAGCCTATTATTTGATCAAAACTTGGAATTTCTTAGGCAAAAGTAGAACTAGAGCAGCGACCTCTACTAAATAGTACGTCGGCCTTGTAAGCAACTTGATCACTATTCTTGGCAATTGACAAACAGGGCTTAGCTTAGCGAGCCTTATTAGGCTCTTGCGATTGTTTCTTAAATCCACATCTAGGGAGCCGCAGTGTCCATCACCAAGGAGGCAGTCATGATGGCAAAAAGAACCCACTTTGCATTTTTGTTTTTGTTTTTGGGCTTGATAAGTTTTCAGCCCCTTCATTCATCTTCTTCTTACTTAGCCCCATCACATATCGATCCAAATGCCGAAGCCAACTCCCGCTCGAACGAAGATCTTCTGAGCAGATTCAATATAAAGGAGCTTTTTGAGCAAAAATTTGCACCGCTAAGGCCTGTCGAAGAAACAGCAAAGTTCAAGTATCTCCTTATGAGCGGCTATCACTACAACAATGATTTCACAATGAAACGGCTCATTGTGGAAAACTTACCAAAAGATATCATCTTAGTCCTTCTTATGACACCGGAGGACGAAGAGGCCGTAGTGAAAAAATTTGGTGAGTGGATACCTGCAAAAAGAATTATCACCGTCAAACACGCCGACGCTAAAAAAGGCTTTTGGGCCCGGGATGCTTACCCGTTTCCCGTCTACCTAAAAAACGGAAGGGACATTGGTTTAGTATCGGCTCGCTACTTCAGACAATTTGAAGCTTATGGTTCTCTTGCTGACGCCGTTCAAGCTCCGGTCGTACGCAGCAGATTGTACCTTGTTGGCGGCAACGTACTCGCCGATGAAAAGGGCAGATGCTTTTCGGTTGGGAGCGCTCGTCTTTACAACTTAAATGGGGCGCAGCTAAAAGAACTCTACGGATGCAAAACCACTACAATTCTTCCGTGGATTACAGGTATAGGCGATGTAGACGAAGTCTTAAAGCCTTTGCCTAATAACGTCATGTTGACTACTGAGAAGCAGTACGTCCACACCTTAGAATCGCTAGGCTATAACGTCACTATGCTTCCTAAATCGACGGGATACAGAACCTACGCCAATTCGTTAATTATAGGAAAGACAGTTTTTATGCCTAGCTACTCAAGCGAACAGGACGCCGCAGCTGTCGCCGTCTACGAAGGCCTTGGATACAAGGTTGTACCTGTTGAATCGACCGGAATCTCTGATAACTGGACCGGGTCAATTCACTGCTTTACGATGGCGTACCCAGATATATCGCTAGATAAGTTAGTAAAAGCAATAACCCAGAACTGAAAGAAACAAACGAATAGCTATTTGCTTAGTGATCCAGCTCCTGGCCACTTTGACATTTGGGTACCAAGCTCTACAAGAATGGATACCCAGTTTTAGGTTATTGGGGTAAACAACTTGGATGGCATAGGAGGCCCGATCTGCCGAACTCTAAGCAGCCGTCAATCGAAACGATTGTTCAAACACCACGTCTAGAAGTTCAACGTCTAGGCTTTGCGCCCAGTTCGCGGTACGAAGTTTTAGGTCCTGCTTTTGCTTACTTAGATTTATTTGTAACTGAAGGAAGGCTTAGGGCCTCCATTGATTTTGGTTTTAAAACAGAGGTTTGTGAGCTCGAGTTAGGTAGTCAAATGAGATTGTACCCTAACTCTCACTTGTGTATTGAACCAATAAGCAACACCGCTCAAATGTTCGTAGCGCGTGTTGCTGAATTTGAAACTCGCACCGAATTAAACCCTTCGAGATTTTATCAAGATTTAAATACTGACTGGAGTCTTATTAGTAGCCCTGCCACCATGAACTTGAGTGCGCTATCTGACCTAGCTTCAAGCGTGATTGCGAACTCCATTGACTCACTGTCACCAAAATTTATGAATCAGCTATATTCGGGTGTGATTCCGCACGCAATCATTGCCGACAACATTCGATCGCAAACAAAAACGACTCTTGCAATCCAAGAAGCAAGTCCGGTATTTAGCCAAATTGAAGTTGCCCTTACTGAGGCCATCTGCCAACTCATTGGTTGGAGCTGCGGCACAAGCGATGGAATATCTGTTCCTGGAGGAACCTTCGGCAATTTTATGGCACTTCATTGCGCGCGTATTCGCAAATGGCCAGAAGGAAAAAGCAAAGGCTTCTTTGGTAAGCCTGCTAGAATATATGTTTCGTCTGAGGCGCACTATTCGTTTAAAAAGGGAGCTCTTGCACTGGGTTTTGGCATCGACAACATAGTTGAAATTGCTACCGACGAGCACGGAAAAATGATTGTCTCTCAGCTTGCAGCAACTATTGCGAACGACAAAAGAAGCGGATTTGTTCCGCTGCTGGTCGGTGCGACTGCTGGGACCACTGTTCAGGGCGCTTTCGACCCCTTAGAAGAAATTGCGAGGTTGTGCCAATCAGAGGGAATATGGTTTCACGTCGATGCGGCGTGGGGATGCCCAGCGCTTTTTTCAAAGAAGTTAAAACATTTGGTAGTGGGCATAGAGGCCGCGGACTCTGTAACTTTTGACGCCCACAAATTTTTTGCAAGCTCCTTGACCGCCACTCTCTTTTTAACAAAACACAAAAGTCTTTTACTTGAAGCCAATGATGTAGCCGGCGGAGACTATCTTTTTCACAATAACACGCCAGAAAGCGACAGGGGCCGACTAACTTGGCAATGCGGACGAGGCCCCGATCTTCTTGCTTTTTGGCTTCTTTGGAAGCATCTAGGACTTCAAGGATTAAGTGAAGTCGTAGATCATTTTTTAGTTATTCAACAAGAATGCGTAAAGTGGATTCAGACTCAACAGCGTTTAAAGCTCATGCATCAACCGGAATACTTGAATTTGTGCGTCGAGGTGCTTCATCCTCAAATGAAGACAGACAACGAATGGTCAGCTAAAGTGCGTCGAGTACTAAAGGCTAAAAATCAGGCGTTCGTCAATTACTCTACCAACTCTGAAGGCGTGACTTTTCTTAGGCTTATACTTGTCCACCCCCACATCTCAGTTCAAAACATTCTAGATATTTTGAACGATGCGCTCTCGGTAACTGTTGACGACGTCAATAAGAACTCTCTAGCGGCAACGTAAGTTCACAAATTCAAGCTAGGTCGAAGAGAAGAAATTCAGAGTCTTCAAGTGGTTCAATCTGCAAATCGCTCTCTTCGACAACTCTTGCGCCGTCACCAACCTCTAGTGTCTGAGCATTTACGCTCAGACTTCCTTTAATGACTTGAAGCCAAATCGCTCTGCCAATTCTAATTTGAAAATGAAAATTTGTGCCTTTTTGGGAGCGAGCCCAATACATATCGCAGTCTTGTTTTATATCTATGGAGCCGTTGCGACCATTCTCTGAGACAACTAAAACGAGGTTTCCGGTTCGTAGCTCTTGCTCAAAAGATTTTTGACCATATGAAGGAACCCCACCCTGGGTTTTTGGGATGATCCATATTTGCAGAAAGTGAGCCACTTGGTCGGAAAAATTATTGTGTTCTGAATGAACTACTCCTGTACCGGCACTCATTTTTTGAATCTCACCCGGTTTAATCACTGCCTCGTTGCCCATGGAGTCTTTGTGTTTGAGAGCGCCTTCGACCGCTACGGAGATGATCTCCATATTCTTGTGGGGGTGCGAACCAAACCCTGTACCTCCTTCGATTTGATCTTCATTTATGACTCTCAGGCTTCGAAACCCCATAAAATCAGGATCTTTATAGTCGGCGAATGAAAACGTGTGGCGTGTTTTCAACCAACCGTGATCAAAGTAGCCTCTCTCTTTGGATTTTCTTAGCTCGATCATGTCAACTCTTCCTTTTCTGTAATTTTAGGCTTCTTGACCTCAAGGGTTTTAAACCGAAAGTTACAACCCTTTCGTGTCGCTACTCTAGGCCTCATTTTGCCTTACTCGACATTGCCAAGCCTATCCTTTTTTGCAAGTATTGAAATCCATTTCGAAATACTACGGAGGAATCATGGCCCGCCCCCCCTTTCTCAATTTTAAAGTCGACCACATGACGCTGTTGGTACAGCCTCAAATGTACAATGTCGCCTATGTCGTATTTCGTACGATTTTTGGTTGCAGCCCCGAAAACATGCTCTATGAAAAGCGCAAGGAATGGGTCGCCGGACAGGGCGAAAAATCTCTCACCTTTGCCATGCAGGTCGGAGAAGGCCCCGATGCTAATGAAAAGCTTAGCAATACGATGATTGCCGTGGTGCAACCTACGGAGCCGATGAGTCAGTCTTCTCATGTGCGAGAAATGCTTGATGGCCATAAAGCCGCCGCGCACTGGCAGCACATAGCCCTAAGAACTCCGGATCTTCTGTCTTTTCACAAGCACGCCGAAGATAGAGGCGTCAATTTTATCACTCCCATACTTCGCGATGAATCAGAAGACGTAATTCAGGTATTCACAGGAGAATGGTACTACCCCGGCGCAACGCCAAGCGGAATGTTTTTTGAGTATTTACAAAGAAATCCCAGTGACGAGCTCATAAAAAAACTCGAGTCACGCAATCGAGAGTCTTGGTTTAATGACAAAACTTTTCTAGGCCTCTACGGGGAAAAGGAAACGGAATACCAAAAAGGGCAAGTTACTCCCTTCTTAGATTTCGAACTCTTCGATGAAATCACTAAAGTCGTAAAAGAAAAGAATGTTTGGGAGATTGACGACAACCTCATTCAAAAATGTGAAAGCATTATGTTACGCTACGGATCTTCACGAGCTTCTCATTCAAAGGGCAACGGTATCAGCCCTTAGCGAAATTTAATTTCGTGGCCCCTACTCTTAGCCAGTGATGCGGAGGGGACTTGGAGCTAATGATTTGTTGTATTCGCACTTGGCAGAAATTGTAACCTGAGGTCGACGTGCTATTACGTCGACCTTCAGAATAAGCCCTCTGTCAGTTTCTCAAAGCTGCGAAGACATCTGCAATCGCACCTGTAACAGACAGTGACCAAAATCTCACCAACAACTTGTCAGAAGGACGAATCACCATTTCTTGTGATCTGTCCTTAGCCGAACGAAGAATCAAAGACTTAAGTGCAGCTGCATTGAGATCGCGCCTTTGACTCAGAATAAGTGCTGCAACTCCGGCTACGGCTGGTGACGCCATACTTGTACCCGAAAAGGTAGCGTATTGATTCTTATCTGGAACAGACGAAGTGATCTGATGACCCGGCGCAAATATGTCAACGGCCTCTTGCCCGAAGTTCGAAAACGAGGCCGGTAAGTTTTCACCGTTTTTTGAAGTCGAAGCCCCTACTTCTAGCCAACCGTTAATGACTCTTTGACTTACTGTATTGCGATTCGGAAAGTTGTTTGCTACGTCGATGTTTAGTGAACTATTGCCAGCTGCGTGTACCAGCAGTACGCCTTTGGATGCAGCGTAGAGAAAAGCTTCATCTACCTCTTTTTTCATAGGGGAGTAGGCTTTACCAAAACTCATATTAATAATTTTTGCCCCGTTATCTACAGCGTATCTAACAGCGAGGGCTACATCTTTATCGTATTCGTCGCCATTGGGAACCGCCCTTAAAGACATAATACGAACGTTATCGGCGATACCGCGAATGCCCAATTGATTGTCTCGTCGCGCTGCGATGATCCCGGCTACGTGAGTTCCGTGTGATGCATCCGGCCCTTTGACATCGTTGTTCCCGTATTTGACGTCACTCATATCGTAAGGGTTATCTTTTACTATTTCTTTTCGAGGATCAAAATTTTCATTGTAATAGTAATCAACCTGACTGCGATTGTAGTCGAGAAATCGCGTGATCCTGGCGACTGTGTAGGGAGCATTGGGCAAGATCGAGCGAAACTTCGCGATTATCTCTCTTTTCGTCTTTACTACATCAGGATTGTCTTCGGATAACTTTTCAACAGCTACCACATCTAACTTTTCGAATTCGGGCAAAAGATCTTTTACTTTTTCATAAAGCTCTCGAAGTTCTTTCACGCCTGCTTCGAGCCCTTCGATAGTAGTAGTTGCCAAACCTCGCGCTTCGCTAACCTCTTTAGAAACCTGTTCCAACAAAGTTTTTTCGCTAACAGTAAGCTCCCTCTCCTGCTGTAGTTTTTTGAGGCGAACAAGCTCTCTAGTAACCTCAAGAGTTGCATTTTCGAGGTTCACAAGGTTACCCTTTTCATCGTAACCGCCCAAAAAGTTCCACCCATAAACATCGTCGATGTAACCGTTGCCGTCGTCGTCAATGTTGTTTGTAGATTTGTCGTTGCCATCGGCATCTAAGCCTGTCTCTTTGGAGTTTATCCAAACTCTCCCATCAAGATCTTCATGACCGATATCCACTCCGCTATCGACGACTGCTACAATAACCGGATCACCGTCTGATCGTAGGCCAAGATCTTTGTATGCGCGATCTGCTCCGACGCCTTCGACACCGTCAAGCTCCGAAGATTTGGTAAACCAGTTTATCTCGGCATTTTCTTCTGCCACTGTGGTTCCATCCGGAGTTACCGGCGGATCGATTGGTTTTTCAATAATGGGTCGCTGATTCTTTGCCGTATCAGGAGCGCAGGCCGTCAGTGCAGTGATGGCTCCGAAAAATCCTGCGGTGATGAACATTCGAAAGATTAAATTATTTAATGATAGTGTGTGCTGCATTGTCCCCCCAGACGAGGAGATCCTAATACAGGTTTGCAGAAAATATCATCTGTAAAAATCGCGTCGAGGATGAGTATTTATTATGAGTGAAATAAGAGACTCTTATTGCTTTTGACTCGCTTCATCTTGTTGGCGCATCCACATTTCGTAGTAGTGTCGCTTCGCGCCCAGCAACTCTAGATGAGTGCCCCTTTCAATGATCATACCGTCCTTTAAAACGAGAATTTGATCTGAATTCACAATTGTCGATAGGCGATGGGCAATGACAAGCGTTGTTCGATCTTTTGAAACTTCGTCGAGTGAAATCTGAATTTCTTTTTCGGTGTGTGAGTCTAAAGCCGAAGTCGCTTCGTCAAAAATTAGGATCTTCGGAGACTTAAGCACCGTTCGAGCAATCGCTACTCTTTGCTTTTCTCCGCCAGAAAGCTTTAGTCCTCTCTCTCCCACTTCGGTGTCGTACATCTTAGGTAGGGATTCAATAAAATCACCAATCCTCGCGGCCTTCGCAGCACGCCCAATCTCTTCGGCGGTGGCACCTGGTTTGCCGTACTCGATGTTGTAACCAATCGTATCATTAAACAAAACAGTATCCTGCGGCACTACACCGATTTGGCGCCTTAAGTCTGACTGACGGATATCTTTAATGTCGAGACCGTCGACTTTGATGGCTCCTTCATTGACATCGTAAAATCGAAACAAGAGTCTTGCGAGGGTAGACTTTCCGGAACCACTTGGACCAACCACCGCCACCGTCTGCCCGGGCTTGATCGAAAAACTCACTCCCCGAAGTATCTTGCGATCGGGATTGTAAGAAAATTCAACGTCCTTAAACTCGATGTGCCCTTCAGTCTTTATTAGGTCCCTGACGTGATCGCTGTCTTGAATCGTAGGGGCAACTGTCTTTAGCTCAAACATTTTGTCCATGTCGACAAGGCTTTGTTTGATCTCACGATAGACAAATCCTAGAAAGTTTAACGGAAGATACAGCTGTATAAGGTAGGTGTTAACAAGCACGAAGTCGCCAATCGTTTTTTCACCGTTCACCACACCCTGAGCTGCTAGCAACATTATCGCTATTAAGCCAACTCCGATGATAGCACTTTGTAGTATGTTGAGCGCCGAAAGACTTTTTTGACTGCGAATTGCCGCAGACTCATAACTTGCTAGGTTTTGATCATATCTTCTGTACTCGTGCTCTTCATTGCCAAAGTATTTAACCGTTTCAAAATTTAAAAGACTGTCGATAGCTTTTGTATTGGCTTTTGTCTCTTCGGCATTCATTTCTTTTCGAAACTTCAGGCGCCATTCAGTGACGCTCAGTGTGAGATAAATATAAAGCGATATTGTACCGAAGATAATAAAGCCAAATATCCAGCCAAAGTTGTAAATAACAATCCCCGTTACTAATGCTATCTCGAACAATGTCGGCACAACGTTAAACGTCATGAAGTTGAGCACAAACTGTATCCCGCGTGTGCCTCTTTCGATAACTCGAGAGAGGCCCCCAGTTTGGCGACTCAAGTGAAAATCTAAAGATAGGGCATGCAAATGTTTAAAAGTTGTAAGGGCTATTTCTCTTTGAGAGTTTTGCGCTACATTCGCAAAAACCAAATCTCGAAATTCTCCGAAGACCTGAACAAGTATTCTACTCAAGCCGTAGGCTAAGATTATTCCAACAGGTGCCACAACCAATACGCTGGTGACCGACGAAAGAGAGTCGATCGCCTCTTTCATTAAAAACGGCACATAAACGTTAACTACTTTAGCCAATACCAAGAAAAGCATGGCGAGGGCGGCTCGTACGCGGAGCGTGGGACGACCTTGGGGCCAAAGGTAGCTGCCCAAAGTCTTTAGCGTTTGCCAATGCGAATGCGCTGGTGAACTTTCTGAATCTGTGAGTGATTTTTGGCCCGTTGCCTGCGAGGACTGTTGGTTGGCGTGTAAGGATTTTAGGGAATCTTTGCCCGAAGGACTTTGCATCGACTCTGCTCCAAGCAAAGAGTCGCTTTATTTAATCAAAGACTCAATAAATTTTTCAGTTGAGAGAAGCTGTTATGCTTTTTTGCACTTGCTCGGGCTGTGTCTGTGTCAATTTAGCTGTCTCCGAAAAAATAGAGTAAGGTATCGCTAAAACTGCCAAGATTGCTAGAATCTTAAATGCTTTGATTGCTATTCTTTCAAGCTGGGTTTCATTTACATAGAGATATTCTGCTGCGTTCATTTCAAACTCCCCGTTTATTGTTGATACTAGGTAGAAGTGCAAGCGCCATGCTCAGCGGGGAAAGTCTCCAGGCTCATTTAAAGCACTCCACACCCATCCTAGGACTTGTTTTAGACTGTTATAGTTTATCTACGTTGGGATTATCATTTTCGATCGACTAATTTTTAGACAATTATAAACATTTGGCATTTTTCGTTGTCTAATAATGAGACAAATACGCTTTGATCTTTCATTCAGCGCTCTGAATAGTATCGATAATAAGTGGTCGAGCGTCTAAATCACTCCAGGATGTTAGTGCCATGAAAGAAACGTAATTGGTGACGATTCTGCCATCGAAACTTCTGTTAAAAAGGCGAAAGTAGGATGTTCTATCAATGTATTTCTCGGCTATACCGTCATTCTTCAAAATCCTCGTGTATTCAAAAATAGGCTCCCCGTCGGGGCCGACTAATAGATATGCGCTTTGAATGCCCGGCGATTCCTTAGAGATCTCGATTAATCTGTAGTCGTCAGACACTGTTTGACAGCTTCCGAGTTGAAATTGTGCGCGCAAAAGCTCTGGAATCTCCTTTAGTCCATCTTCTGACTGAGCACCCTGGTCTTGTTCAATCGGCATTTTCATCGGAATCTTTTTTATCCATAGAAAGATTCGCACTCCATCCCATAGTAGTTTTGCGAGCGCACCCTCAGAAAGCTTCGTATCGATTTCGTATTTTACTTTGTACCCAGGAGACTTTCTGAATTCCTCTTCGTTATTCGTTCTCGGCGTGATTGTTCTTTTGCCAGTTCCTACAGCCTCTCCTTGTATCGGTCGTCCAACAGCCCAGAGGGTCTTTAGTTCAGTGGGCAACAAGGTCATTCGCTCTTCGTGATTAGCTCGCACTAGCTGAGTAGCGAGCAAAGGCAACCTACTTGAAAAATCCATGTCTAATTGCTGTAGATATTTTTGCTTGGCTAACTGTCTGTCGACATCATCGTTCTGAAGGTCATAAGCACGTCCAACTATCTGGAATCGATTTTTCTGCACCAAGAACGGAAGTGCTCCGTAGTCTCTTGAAGACAGTAGTTTAGATTTAGCCATTTCAAAAAGCTGTTGATCTCTTTCGTCGCAGAGGTTGCCCTCTGAAGAGGAGTTACTATCCCAGCTAAAGGGCATCCACATAGGCCATAGGCCCCTGCTGCTACCTATTTTGGCTTGAACCGGTGTAAACGCAAACACGAAAAACAGGACCACCAAAAACTGTGCGAAGTCTGATCTGCACCTATCCAAAGCGCCCCTCCCTTGTTGTAAATACATCGCCCCGTTCGAAAACCTATCTTGCCGTGAATTGAGCGCGGGCTCCTCAATCGGCTGTGAGGCCTCAAGGGTAAACCTCTTTCTACATTATACACAACTATGCTTAGAGGCTTAACTAAGAAGCTGGACGGGAAGCGGCAACTAGGTAGGAGGCCTTGAGTGAATCGTTCTATTTATAACGCAGTGTAAAATCACCCGTGGCTTTAGCGAATAACTGGATTTCCACTGATTTATTGATTAGATGAGAGCCTTATATAAATCGCCTTTGGGTAAGCTAGCAGGTTGGCTTGTTGAAATTTAGCTCGAGCCCTATCGCGAATCCAATCTACGGAGGGGTGGCAGAGCGGTTGAATGCACCGGTCTTGAAAACCGGCAGGTCCTCACGGGCCTCGTGAGTTCGAATCTCACCCCCTCCGCCATTAAAGAAACGGCTCTTCTCACTCAACTGTAGATAGTTTGGCTCTTCTCACTTAACTGTAGATAGTTTCAAAAAGTTCAAAATCCACAAGCCTTTATAGCGGCCAAACCATCAACAAAGTGGGAATCGCCAAGAGTAGAATTATTAAAGTTAATGGTGCTCCTAAATATGAGTAGTCTTTGAAGGCGTAGCCACCGGGCTCCATCACGAGTGTGTTGGATTGATGCGCAATTGGCGTAATAAATGCGGTCGACGCAGCAACCGCTACGCCCATCAACAATGAGTCAGGTGAAACCTTGAGTTGCCTTGCTATCTCTAGCGCGACCGGAGCCATGATGATGGCCGCGGCTGCATTATTAATTACATTCGTAAGAAGAACTGTAACTGTCATGATGATCGCCAAAATAAAAACAGGGCTCAAGCCTGAAGCCACAACCAACACGGAATCGGAAATGACTTTCAAAGACCCCGCGGCCTCCATGCCTTCGCCCAATGGAATAAGGCAAGCGAGCAGCACAATCACAGGCCACTCCACCTTGCTGTAGATCTCTTTGGGCTTAATGTAGCCCAACAATACGTAAAGCAGAGAGCAGCCCACGAATGCCACCGTGATATCGATGTAGCCCATTAGGTTTCCGGTGATTGCCGCGGCAAACAAAAGTACAGGAAGGAATATTTCTCTCTTGTACTGAAAAAGAGCTTGGCGCTCAGACAGAAATACCAAGCCCATATCTTTTACGGCGCGGGCAATGTTTTCTTTTTGACCCTGGAGCAAAAGAATATCACCTACATGATATATGACATCCGAGAGCTCTCTCGTTATTCGATTGCCGGCGCGAGCAATACCTAAAACGTTTACCGAATACTCCCAGCGCAAATCCATCGTCTTTGACGATCTGCCAACGGCAAATGCATCTGCAGGAACAACGAGTTCTACGATCGTGCAGTCAGCTTCCTTTAAAATCTGTTCAGAATCCTGACCGCCCAGAAGTTGCAGCCTTTCTTTGGAAACTAGCGTTTCGAGCACCTCAGAAGTTGCCTCCACAATAAGCAGATCTCCGGCCTCGATCTTCCTGAACTGACTAGGCGCCCGGAAAAGTTGATCCCCATTTTTTAAGCCCAGCAAGGCGCACTCTGGATACCGACTTAAAAACTCAAGGAGGGTGGTGCCAACCAACGGACTTCCTTTGCCGACCTTAACCTCCGTTAAAAAATCCCGTATGACCTTCAGTAAGTCGCCTTCGTCTTGGCTTTCTGGAGCTCTAATGAAGAATCTGGAAAAAAAAGATATGGCTAGTACTCCCGCAAGACACAAGACAAAGCCAACCGGAGTGAAATCAAACATTGTGAACTGATCGCTCTTCGTGGCCTGGGCGCGAAACGCCGAGATAATATTGATTTTATATATGGGAAACAAAAGCTTTGAGTATTGGATCCAGCAGGTGATGGAGATAGCCAACCGAACTTTCTTTAAAATGGGGGCGTTCGAGGTCAGTTTCTTCTCGTTGATGTATGTTTTTTTATTTTTGATGCTCCTCTATTTCGCCTCGAGCGGCTTGCGAAGAGTTTTGCTTAGGCGACTAACTCATTTTCCGAGAGCAACTGTTGAGTCTGTGCTGACGCTGTTTCACTATTCAGTCCTTGCAATTGGTACCGTCATTATACTCCAGTCAGCGGGCTTGGACTTCAGTGCGCTTGCGGTTCTGGCTGGTACTGTGGGAATAGGAATTGGTTTCGGTCTGCAGAATGTCACAAATAACTTCATTAGCGGACTAATCATTTTATTTGAGCGCCCAATTAAAGTAGGGGATCGCATTGAGATTACTGATATCATGGGACAGGTGATGAGGATCGGAATGCGATCGACCACGGTCCTGACTAATGACAATGTGTCGATAATCATCCCGAATGCTGAATTCGTCTCAGGCAATGTGGTCAACTGGAACCATACTGACGACATAGTCCGATTAAGAATTCCAATTGGGGTTTCTTACAAAGCGGACCCCACATGCGTAATAAGGACCTTGGAGTCAGCAATTAAAGATTTACCAGGTGTCTTGGAGCATAGAAAGTCAGATGTAATACTTGATAGCTTTGGCGATCATTCAATTAATTTTTTAGTGCGAGTTTGGACCCAGGATTTTTCTCAAAAGCCCGGCCTGATGAAACACCAAATCAATATGGCCATCTGGGAAGCGCTAAAGGTTGCAAAGATTGAAATTCCGTTTCAGCAGCTGGATTTGCATGTACGCACTGAAAAGCAGCCTACAGTCTCGGCTTAAAATGAGTTTTCGCCGTACCATTGCTCTCAGGCATGGTTGTTCCAAATACCACCAAGAAATTTTGCTCGCTGTACTTCCCGGCGATACTATGAGCCATAGTTTCGTTTTCCACCATTTCCGTGGCGTTGCTTTCACTCTGCGATTTCTTCCTTAACCCGACAAGCACCAAAAGGTCCTGCTTCTCAGTGTTCCCACTGAAGGTTGAAAACCACATACGCACGGAACGATACGAAACAAATGCCTTTTTGATTGTTTTGTCGCTAGATTCGAAGGCAGTTTTAACGTTTTTCAAGTCTTGATCGTGACAAAAAATTTGAAGCCCTATCCCAAGCTGCTTTGCAATCAAGTTAATTATTTTAATTGCCGCTAAGTTGTCAGATGTAAGCTCTCCAATTGGGGGAAAAATAACATTCATTCTCCTTGACCCGCTTAGTGGATATATCAAGCGAGATAATATGAGATTCGCTTCACCCTCTTGAACCAAATCATCAATCATACGGCCGAGTTTCGCACCACTTCGGCTGGGAACAACATCCCATGGAACTATTACGAGTTTTGATCTGAGCTCCTTTAAAACCTGGCTCATACCCCGGCCTGCGGAAGTGTGAACTCTTTTTATCGCCTCTGCTCTATGTCCTGAAGCATTGACCTGATTTACTGCTGCCAGCAGAACCTTGTCCGCCTCTGACATCTTTTGCTCATATTCTGCGCCCTCCGGGACAAAGTACGCTGGATAGACCGGAACTTGCGAGCCGCTTGATTTAAGCAGTAAGGCTAACTCAACTGCGGGCTCTACCTGTTTAAGCTCCACAAGTGGAATAACAATCCTTTCTAATGGGTTCGCTATGAAAGAGTCAGAATTTGCTGCGGTGACGGCCATCTTGTCTATTGATAGATTGACGACATACGGGCCCAAAACACAGGTCACTAGGATCATCACAATAGTTCCATTAATGACAGCCTCATCAAAAAGACCTATTCGATGACCGACCATAACCGCAGCAAGAGTGGCCGCTGCTTGAACGACACTGAGGCCAAACATGACTTTCCCCTCGGGTTCGCTATAGCCAAAAATCTTTCTTGCTGCTTGAGCCGCCGCCCACTTAGTCGCTATAACGGTCACAGACATACCAATCGCTATGCCCCAGGTGCGCAAATCACCAAACAGAACTTTTGCATTGAGAATCATTCCGACTGACAAAAGAAAAAATGGAATAAATATCGCATCCCCTGTGAAGGTGATCCGATTCATCAGCGTGCTATTGTGCGGGATCAGCCGGTTTAGCGCGAGGCCCGACAAGAAAGCTCAAACTATTGGCTCAAGTCCTGCTGCGTGAGAAAAGGCCGCGCAAAAAAACACGGATGATAAAACAAATACAAATTGAGCTGTTGAATCGTCAGGAAATCGCCTAAAGAACCAACGGCCTAGCTTGGGTAGGCCTATAAAAATCGCAGAAACAAATAAGGTTATTGATACACCAAGCCGCCACCATAAAGCTTCATTCAACTCGCCCTGTGCCGCAGATGCAATTATCGCAAGAACCAAAAGCGCCAGAGTGTCGGTAACCATTGTTCCTGCAACAGTGGCCGTCACCGTCCTGTTTGTGGAAAGCCCTTTTCGACTGACCAAAGGGTACGCCAAAAGAGTGTGAGATGCGAACATACTGGCCAGCAATATCGCTGAAAGCCATTCAAAACCTAAGATATAGTGGGCGATAACTGTACCAATGCCCTGAGGAATGGCGAATGTTAGGAGGCCAAAAACGATTCCGTCTAGTCCATATTTTTTAAATACAGAAAGATCTACTTCTAATGCCGCCGTAAACATAATGTAAGTGAGCCCTACAGCACCAAGCAAAACAAACGAAGAATCACGCTCCAGCACACCGAGAGCATGTGGTCCCAAAACTGCTCCCGCTAGAAGTAGCCCTATCATTCCAGGTAACTTAAAGCGCGCCATCAAAATGGGAGCTAACAAGAATAATATTAGCACTATAGCGAAGATCAAAACCGGATCACGAAGCGGAAATAGGTTTGGCAGCAGGTAAGACATCATAGTTATGCCAGGATAGCGGCATGAAAATATACAATCAAAGTAAATGATATTAACTCTTTTAAGTTTTCGCTTTACTACCTATGGGATCTCACGCCAAATGGTTGATCTGGTGGAGTTCCGTAGAAATTGACCAATTAAGCGATTGCAATAAGCTAAGGTGACTATGTCAAAAATCACACGACGCGATTTTATTTCTGACTCGGCTACTTTGGCTCTGACTGTCGCGGCCACGGGGTTGGGTTGCAGCTCTACGGGCGGTTCGTCAAAGTCTAGGCGCGATGTAGCCACAATCGTGAACGAACGAGATGAATATGACTACATCGTTGTAGGCAGTGGAGCTGGCGGTGGCCCTGTTGCATCGAATCTCGCAAAGGCAGGGTTTCGTGTTTTGCTTCTTGAAGCTGGCGGAAATCGCGGAGGAAGAAATTACTCCGTTCCTGGATTTGCCGCGCTTTCGTCAGAAGATCCCGATATGGCCTGGAATTTTTATGTCAAACACTATGACGACTTGTTTAGGCAAACGCGCAATCCAAAGTTTGTAGAAGGCAAGGGCATCCTCTATCCGCGCGCAGGGACTCTTGGCGGTTGTACCGCTCACAACGATCTGATTGTTCTTTACCCTGATCTCAGCGACTGGAACCAAATTGCAAAGCAAACGAGCGATCCTTCGTGGGATGGCACCAAGATGCGCCAATATTTCGAACGTCTTGAGAGGTGTCGATATGTCACACAGAGCAATAGAAATCCTTCTCGCCATGGTTACAATGGTTGGCTGCCAACGGAAACTCCCGACTCTTCACTTATTTTTCGTGATCCCAAGCTCTTAAAGCTTTTTATAAGTGCTTTGGCGGCTGGTGGCAGACGGCGTGACGCTAATGATTGGCGACAAGTTCTCAATAGAAAAAACGGCAATTTTATAATTCCTCAGTCGAGTGAAAATGGAACTCGAATGGGAACTCGCGAACTAGTACTTGATACCATGCGGGCTCACCCTGAAAATTTAGTGCTAAGAACGGGGGCACTCGCGCGTGAAATACTTTTTGATGATCAAGATCCCACCAAGGCGATAGGTATTGAGTATGTTGTGGGCGATCACCTTTATCAGGCAGACCCGGCTGCATCAAAAAATCCATTTATAAATCCAATGAAAGCTTTTGCTAGACGTGAAGTTATCTTAGCTGGCGGAGTTTTTAATAGCCCCCAGCTCTTGATGCTTTCGGGGATCGGTGACGAGACAGAACTTCGACAGCACAATATATCACCGCGCATTCACTTGCCTGGAGTTGGCAAGAACCTTCAAGATCGTTACGAAATTTCGGTACCAACTCGAGTTCGGAGTGATTTTTCTATTCTTAAAGACTGCACATTTGGTGCAGATGGCGATCCGTGCCTTGTCGACTATGACAGAGCCCCACGATCAAGCCCTTATAGTACGAACGGCGTCTTCACGAGTTTCATTCGAAAATCTTTTAAGAATAAGAGTGATGCCGATCTTTGTGTTTTCGGAATCGTCGGGCGCTTCGTCGGATACTATCCCGGATGGTCTCGTGAAATCATCGCTAAGGACCACTTTAGCTGGGTTGTTCTTAAGGGCAAAACCGAAAATCGATCCGGTTATGTGAAGCTTAAATCTAAAAATCCACTTGAGATGCCTGAAATCAATTTTAGATATTTTGAAGACGGTAACGACAAGGCGGGAGATGACCTTAAGAGTGTGCTCGAGGGAGTGCGCTATGCAAGAAGCTTAAACAAACGCCTCCTAGCTAAGAGAGTTATCAAAGAAGAAAGCCTACCTGAAGCAGCGAGGCAGTCTAATACAGGGATGGCCGAATATATCAAAGACAATGCCTGGGGCCACCATGCCTCTTGTACAAACCCGATCGGAGCTCATGGCGAACCAGGCGCCGTCGTGGATAGTAAGTTTCGTGTGCAAGGTGCTAAGAATTTGCGCGTTGTCGATGCTTCGGTCTTTCCGCGTATTCCGGGACTATTTATTGTGGCGTCTATTTATATGATCGCCGAAAAAGCCAGCGATGACATCATCAGAGACGCCGGCAAAATATAATCAAGAGACTTCATTTTTCATTTTGATGCGTAGCCCGACGCTGTCGAAATGTTGTCGACAGCGTCACAGAGACTTTAAAAAACCATCCAGACGTGAAAATCATCTTTGCGTAACATGACGTGTTGTATGAAGTGTTATAGCTACCAATTGGAAGCAGATACATTGGTTACTAGTTAAGCTTTTTGAATACCCCATCACCACGTACGTAAAAGCTTTCTATTGTCTGCGTATACTTTACTGCAGTGCTTACGGCCCACTTTACATCTAACTGCATTGCCGCAAGTGGGTTCGCTTGAGTACCAATATTCAGTGTATTTACTACCACAACATTGGCATCAAGTTTATAACCCCAAGCCACATCGAGCTTTGAAGGAAGAACGGTTACTTGACTTAAATATTTGCCAACGCCATTCCAGCGACCACCGTGGGAATAACTTAAGCGAAATTCCATGTTGATGACGGTCATGCCATAGAGGTTTTTGTAAATAACTCTGAACGTGTGCATTTTGGGCGCTTGCCAACACTCGAGGTCTAGCCAAGATCGAACTCCACTTGGAACCGCGTCAGCCCTTTGTACGTTGACAGTCACAACCGGTTTGTTCTCTTGCACTATTCTCCACATCGTTTGGCCAATGTTTATAATTTCTCTTATATCAACCTCACCTGAGCCCGGATTCGAGGTTGCCTGTCCCCGGTTGACTACTTGCTTGGCGTCACATGGTGAAGTTTCTTTTGCCTGAAAATCGGGTTGAGCAATTTCTTCAATTTGAACCGACTTCAAAGTGAAGTACTTTTCGTCGATTGCAGCTTTGCTTGTATAGGCTTGAGCACCTGCAGCCACTTGAGTCGCCACAAGTGCGATCAAAATAGAACCTTTACTGATAATCATCTTCCCCCCTTTGATGATAATTTAACCCCATGAAACGATATATTAGGATGGCAACCGAAATAAAGACATTTTTTAACCGATTCTCAGCTGGGCTCCGTTTTACAACTAGACGGGGTTAGAAGCTGCTATCTAATTGATCGCCAAACGCCAAGAGCGATCTATTTTAGATCTTATTGGCTACATCTCCAGCATTTCGCAGTGTCTAGATCTACGATCCAGCCCGGAGGATTAATACGGAGTAGAACTTTATCCTCCGCGCGGTACCTCGTAATCTGCTCAGGCAGGTTTAGGTCTGTATAAGATATGAGCGAGTGATAATAAAAGGCCCCAGATGAGAGAGAGAAAATCAACAATGCATTTCTAAAATATTTTTGCCAAAAGTTTAACTGCGGCTTAGCAGCTAGCGCCCACAAAATGCACACATAAGGGATAAAAAAGTACCTCATACCGGCGCCAAAGGCTGATGCAACATCGGGCTGATCCGATATAGTCGAAATTGCAGCCGCAAAAACTGAAAGCCCACAGTAACTATATAAAAGACTTTTTGAACCTAAGAATTTTTTGAATTCTGTGGCTTTGGCTAAAAGTATCCAGGCCGTGACAACTCCTAGCAACGCCGAAATGAGAGCGGCTAACACAAGAAAGACCTTTAAATTTGCAAAGTAAAGCTGCCAGAAAAACCTCGCGCCTACTTTTAACCAAATAAGTATATCGGTACTCACTGGCTTTAAGCGAGGGCCAATGTCCATCGTCAATAGGTGCACGATTGCAGATCCCGTCAATATCCCTATGACTGAAAATAACCAATGTACATCTCCATTCTTAGGCGAGAGACGGCTCTTGAAGTTCATCAACTTATGTAGAACGATCGCTGGCCCCAGAAATAGAACATACGGGCCTGTAAGCGCACAAACTACCAATAGCGTAATATCTCGCACCCCTCTCAACGCTGTTAGCGGTTTGGTGAGAGTTGAAACGACTAACATTAATAGGCAAGCCGTCGACATTTGATTTGCTAGATTTCCGAAAATTTCGCCTCCATGCGGAAACATTCCCATTACCAAGATAAACGCCGCTCTTTTGGGCACCGATAAGCCCATGCGATCGCTAGTTAAATAAAGTAACAACGAAATAAAAACTAAAAATGCTGCTACCTTGTAAAGCCAGACTGCCATTGCAATATCAAAGTAGCCTATTCCGAAGGCAAAAAAGCGCATTAGGCTATGGAGATAACCTGCATAGGGTCTAAATAAAGCCCCCGAGCCCAGTTCAAAATCTTGAAGAAAAAAAACGGCGCCGTCCTCTGCCCAAAAAGTGGGATTTCTCCAGCCCCGAGGCATTCGGAGAATATAGGCTAAGGCTGAGACCCCAACAGCTGCGAAATCCTGCCGCAACCGAATGCTTAGCAATAATCTCTGAAGGCGAGAGCCGAGGCGCTGAGTTAAATTCATGCCGCCAACTTATTGGAAAGAAAGCCATCAATGCAATAGCATTTTTTTTGGAAACCTGTTTTGCCGCGATTTAGGCTTGCTGCTTTGTTTGCCAGAAACGTAGCGCCCTCTTCGTGAACCTATGGCGATAACCATTGCAAATCGAATATGCACATATTAGAAAACTATGTGCCCGTGTTTATTAGATGTAACACTCGGGCAATCTTCTTTAAGTGGCCTCATTTAGTGGGCTCAGTTGGTAGGTCACTAAATGGCATTCTAGTGGGATGATATTGCTTCATTAAATGCCAACGGAGGAGCCAATTGCTAATTAAGTGGAATCGCGCAAACGCTATCTCATCGGGCTTTTTTTTACTATGTGCAGCCTTACTCTACCTAAGGCGTCCCAATCAGTTCACACGGCCTGGCGTTTGGAATGAAGAGAGTGTCTTTTTTCTTCATCAGCTTGAATCAGGCATGCTCTCGGTTTTTAAGCCCATAGCCGGTTATATAGCCTTTGTGCCAAAGTTTATTCATGGAATTGCGCTTCATTTGAGTTTTACTAACTTCCCGTGGATCGCTTCGATCCTCACATTTGGTTTTCTCTTAACCATTCTTTTTTTGATTTCAAAGGCACCCACTCTCTTCCACGCTCCTCGATTGGCGGCCTTGCTCTTGCTGCTTATACCGAGTGATAGCGAATGTTTTATGGTGAGCCTTTACACTCTATGGTGGGCAGGACTTCTTGTGATCCTGACTCTTGTATGGCAGACAGAAAAAAAGGCCGAACTCCTTCGCTACTCGCTTCTGACACTTGGGGCTCTTTCATCACCCTTGATCATCGGACTCATTCCTCTTTTTTGGATGCGATGGCTCTACACGCGATCAGCACATGATTTCAAGTTCAACGTATATTCGACACTTCTAGCGACATTCCAGTTTTGGATATACCAAACAACAAACACCTGGAAGCCGGTACATGCCCAGATTGATAACGAGTACATCAAAGAGTTTTTACGAAAGTTTGTGGGCTATTACTTTCAGAGCAATTCTGGTGCAGACTTCTTTAAAATCCTCTTTCTAGTACTATTTATTACTTCTTTAGTACGCGCTTTTCAAAAAAAGCATCTGCTTGTCATTTTGTTGTCTGGGGCTTGGATAATTACCGCCGTACTCTCTTCGATTCGACTGGGAGGTCCTCACTTAATTGATCCATTAAATGCCGGTCCTCGATACTTTTTTTATCCCTATATTTTGATGGGGTGGCTTTTGTTATCATTTTGGCCACATTCCCACGCACTCAAAAAGAGCCTCGTTGCATTGCTTCTGGTTGCGGGCGTTTACAATGCCTTGCCGATATTAAAACGCAAACATGACAAGCTCGAGTGGAAAGAGGCCATCGAGACCTGCCTATCATCCAGTCCCGAGGCCACCCACCGAATCCCGGTGCACTTTGCAGGAGACAAAAATCATCTGTGGCATCTTGAGCTCACAGGCTCGCAGTGCCGAAAACTAGCCGAAATGGCCCTGTTCCCTTAAAAAAATAGGCACTTGGCAGGGCGCAAGAAATAGAGGAATACTGCTTTGGAAAAGGCAGGTGCAAGCATGAATGTCTTAATCACTGGTGGCGCAGGGTTTGTTGGGTCTTATCTTGCCCGGGGCCTAAAAGATCTCTATCCCTCGTCAAAAATTGTGGCCTTTGATAATTTACGAAGACGAGGATCAGAATTTAATGTCGCCGAATTCAAGCGTCGAGGAATTCACTTCGTCCATGGCGATATAAGAAACCGCTCCGACTTACTTGATATTAATGAGAATTTCGATCTATTTATTGAGGCTTCGGCAGAGCCTTCGGTGCACAGCGGAAGTGACGGAAGGGCTGACTACCTTGTTTCTACAAATCTCCTGGGCACTGTGAACTGCCTTGAGTTTGCGCGTGTACATGCTCCTCGGATGATTTTTTTATCCACCTCACGAGTCTACTCACTAGAAGCTCTTAAAAACCTACCGCTAACAGAAGAGCCAACCAGGCTCAGCGTGCGAACAAGCAGTTCGGGTGTTTCTGAAATGGGAATTGCGGAAACCTTTGAGTGCATGAAGCCTCGATCACTCTATGGCGCCACGAAACTCGCATCCGAAATACTCATTCATGACTACGCCGACACTTTCAAACTGAAAACTATGATCAACCGATGCGGAGTAATTGCTGGCCCTGGGCAGTGGGGTAAAACTGATCAAGGAGTCTTCACACTGTGGGTCGTAAACCACCATTTCAAAAAATCGCTAAGATATACCGGCTTCGGCGGCGAAGGAAAGCAAGTTCGGGACCTCTTACACCCTCAAGATCTTTTGGATTTGTTGCTTCTTCAGAATGAATCTCTTGATAGAGGCGCCATAGAAACCTACAACCTGGGAGGGGGCCTGAAAGGCTCGGTTTCATTGCAGGAGATGACCAAAATTTGCGAAGACGTCACAGGCAACCAGATAGAAATTGGCAGCAATAAAGAGACCGCCGCCGTGGACGTTCCATGGTATATCTCGGATAATTCCAAAATTATTCGAGATTTCGGGTTTGAACCCAAGAGAACGCCGCGTTATATAGTTGAAGAGATTTCGCAATGGATTAATAAAAATGAAGCTCAGCTCAAAGAGTTTTTTCAATAGGAGCTAAATATGTCTGTCGTTATTGTTACAGGAAGCTCAGGACTTATCGGAAGCGAAGCCGCCAGGTTCTTTCACGAGAAAGGACTCGATGTCGTCGGGATCGACAATGACCTGAGAAAGTATTTTTTTGGCAGTGACGGATCCACTGAGTGGAACAAGCGACTTTTAGAAAAGGATCTCAGTCGGTTCACCCACTACTCCTGCGACATAAGAGACGAAGCTCAAATTTTGAAAGTCTTTGAAAAATACAAAGGGTCGATACATTCGATCATTCATACTGCCGCTCAGCCATCACATGATTGGGCAGCAAAAGAGCCTCTTACTGACTTTACAGTGAATGCACTTGGTACGACCATTTTACTTGAAGCAACCAGAAAGTTTGCCCCTGAGGCGCCCTTTATTTTTACAAGTACCAACAAAGTCTATGGGGATACACCCAATTTTCTACCACTTGTCGAAACCTCTACTCGCTGGGAGCTAGATCGAGCTCATAAATATGCAGAGCATGGCATTGATGAATCTATGTCTATTGATCAGTCTAAGCATTCTGTTTTTGGCGCCTCAAAAGTTGGCGCGGATGTTATGGTTCAAGAGTATGGGCGATATTTCGGCATGAAGACCGCGACCTTTCGCGGCGGATGCCTTACGGGCCCAGCTCACTCAGGAGCTGAGCTACACGGATTTTTAGCCTACCTCATTAAGTGTGTCGTCACAGGACGTCCTTACAAAGTTTTTGGCTATAAAGGTAAGCAGGTCCGCGACAACATTCATAGCTATGATTTGGTGAATGCCTTTTGGCATTTCACTCAAGCTCCTCGTTCGGGTGAAGTTTATAATATAGGTGGGAGTCGTTTTAGTAACTGCTCGATGATCGAAGCAATTCGTATGAGTGAGGAAGTTTCAGGTAAAACTTTAGATTTTACTCTGGTAGATGATAACAGAATTGGCGATCATATTTGGTGGGTCAGTGATATCCGAAAATTTAAAGAACACTATTCTGGCTGGAAGCAAAAATTTGACATCAATACAATAGTCAAAGAGATAGTTGAAGCCACACAAGAAAGAGAAGGCATCAATTGAAGCTTTCTGTAGTTATTCCTGCTCACAATGAAGAAGGTTCGCTCACTAAAACTGTGCAAGGGCTATTTGATACACTTTCTAAAAATCAAATTGATCATGAAATTCTGGTGATCAACGACAACAGCAGTGATGGAACGGAAGTTGTACTTCAAAAGCTTCAAAGCAAACTTACTACTTTGCGATATCTGAACAATCCCCCGCCCAATGGGTTTGGATTTGCCGTTAGGTACGGTTTAGAAAATTTTTCGGGCGATGCTGTCGCCATTTTTATGGCCGACTGCTCAGACGACCCAAATGATTTGGTGAGATTTTTTAATGAAATGTCCGACCACGGTGTGGACTGCGTTTTTGGCGACCGCTGGAGCAGAGGCGGGAAAACTTTTGACTACCCTTTGGTGAAACGTCTATTGAACCGAACCTTCAACAGGCTTGTCTCGGTTTGCTTTGGACTCCGTTACAGCGATGTTACCAATGCGTTCAAATTATACAGGGCAGACGTCATAGAGGGGCTAAAACCTTTTCTGAGTCACCACTTTAATCTTACATTGGAGCTTCCGTTAAAGGCTATTATTCGTGGCTATACCTTTAGGGTTCTTCCTAATTCTTGGACAAACCGCAAAGAGGGCATTGCAAAACTGAAGATTCGGGAGATGGGAAGCAGATACCTCTTTATCTTGGTTTACTGTCTTATCGAAAAATGGCTTTCACGCGGCGACTATCACTCGGAGAACACAAAGAATCCGAGGAGCAAGGCAAATCTATCTAAAAAGGTAAGCTTAACTAACACTTCAACCCGAAGCTCCTCAGGCGTCAACAATGCGGATTTCGCTCAAACATCAAACTCGAACCATTTGGGCGCCGACCCGCTTTCAGTTAAAATAAGAGAAGCCGAAAAGACGACTTGGACAATTCAAACATGAACTTCGAACGTATTTACGAATACCGATTTTCCGGGGTAGATCAGGTTGCCAAACGTGAGTCCTGGCGAGAAATTTCTAGGTGGCTTTACGAATACCTAGGCGAACCAAAAAGCGCACTTGATCCTGCTGCCGGTGACCTGGAGTTTCTGGAATACTTTCCGTGTGAAGAAAAAATGGCTGTAGATCTGAGAAGATCCCCTTACCTAGATAAGGTTAGCGGGATTGAGTTTAAACAAGGAAACTTCCTTACAACTGAGGTCGAAGAAAATCGCTTCGACGCTACCTTTCTGTCTAACTTTCTAGAGCATTTGAATAGCCCTGAAGAAATCCAAGTTTTGTTAAAAAAACTATTTTCGGCGTTAAAGCCCGGTGGAAAAATTGCGGTGATGGGGCCCAACTTTAAGTATTGCTCGAAGGTTTACTTTGATTGCGCAGATCATAAGCTCATTCTCACAGACACCGCCGTCGCTGAACATCTTTACGCAGCAGGATTCAATGTTGTCAGTCAGATCGACAGGTTTTTACCATTTTCTTTTCGAGGAAAATTGCCCCCTAAACCTTTTTTAGTAAGGGCCTATTTGAAGTGTCCGGCGGCATGGCCGCTGCTGGGCAAGCAGTTTTTGGTTGTCGGTGAAAAACCTTCTAATCTGGCTGTATGAAGAGAGCACTCATTTGAACCCACAAAAGTTCAAACGGCATTTTCAAACAATACTTACGCCTTATGGTGTCTTGTATTTGATGTCGACGTTTACTCTTGTCATCTGGCTCTTGAATCGCGTGAATTTCCCGGAAATGGACGAACGAGGGGTTATCGAGCAAGCCGTCGGTCTACTGCCTGTAACTTGGGACTGGCTGTGGTCGCAGCATAACGAACACCGTATCCCGTTACCTAAGCTGGTACTGGTATATTTTTCTCGACTCACCGATCGCACGCAAGACTACTTTATCCTCCTCAACTGGAGCATGGTGCTGGCGAGTATCATTTTCATGTTCAAGACGGTTGAGAATATTCTCGGTCGTTTACCCAAATGGGCGGCACTCATACCGTTGTTCCTGATGAGTCCTATGCAAGGGCAGAACATGTACATTGCATTCCAAGTTGTTTTTGTGATGGTTCTTTTTTTTCTCGCTACATGCCTCTATTTTTTAAGCCAGAACAATGAGCCTATGTCGAAAACAAGCCAAACATTTTTTGGCTTGTCTTTGGTTGGATTGCCTTTATGTGGTGCAAGCGGCATTCCGACCGCACTCATGGTGAGTACTTTTGTAGTCTTTGATATTTTCATCAACAAAGAAAAAGTTTTTAGGCGTCTGCCTCTTTTGCTTTTTGCTTTGCTCAGTTTTGGCGCCAGCGTGTTGTATTTTGTGGGCTATGAACACCCACCTTATCACCCTAAACCAGACAGTCTTTTAGGTGCTGTACCAATTGCACTTGAAATGCTCACTCTGCTTTTAAGTGGAGATTTCATGACGGGTTCGTACCCTTATGCCTTGTTGCTTGGGTCCGTCGTGTTAGTTGGATCGCTTCTTTTTATCGGATACGAACTAAAAAGCCGCAAAATGACTGAATGGGGGCCAGCAGTATTAGCAGCCTCTCTTTTGGGATTGGCATTGTCCATCGGCTACAGCAGAGCCCCGTTCAACGAACTTGCGGGATTCGCTCAAAGATACGCCTTTTTGGTAGGACCACTTTTGCCTTTATCACTCGCTGGATTTACTTACTTTTCAAAAAATTGGCCGTTCTGGTTAAAAAGAACGTCTTTAGCGGCAGCTTGCCTTTTAGGTATTTACGCCGCCCGCCAGGGCACGCACAACCAACATCAACTTCACAGGAGATACCGAGATTTAAAGGTAGATGTTGCTGCCGGTTTAAGTGTATCAGATATCGCAGAAAAACATTGGCAGCATTGGTATCCGTCAGTGGAGCAGGTGGAGTTTATGCTTAAGGCCATGAAGGATAAAAACTGGGCCGTTTTTAAAGAGTCCACTAAATAGTGTTTGGCCAATTCTCATGGCGGTGTTTAAAGTTCTTTATCTATATTGAGAACTGACAGACTCAAAAGGTCCTTCGAGCGATACTAACAGCAATTAATACCTTGACTCGCATCGGTCGAGCAGGCTTCTTTAAATTATGCTTCAGAGCAAACCAGATGCAAAAAGCGGCGAAGACAAGCCCCCGGCTTATTCGGACGGCGAGCAAATAGAGCGCGATATTATTGACGTTTTAAAGATGGAACCTGATCGGTGTTCCGAGAAGGATATTCGGCCGGATCTACATACCTCCTGGGCCTTTGAGTATCATTTATCTTCAAAACGCTCCAATCTTCTGCGTCCTTTTGATTTTGAGGGCCTTGATGTTTTAGAGATCGGTGGGGGCATGGGCGCGATCTCTAGATTTTTGGCCGAAAAAAGTAAAAGTCTAACAATTGTCGAAGGTAGCTCTCGGCGCTTAGAGGCTGCAAAGATTCGACTGCGAGATTTAGATAACTGGAAGTCTTATTGTGGTGATTTCGCCGATTATAAATCTACTGAAAAGTTTGATGTTGTAACAGTCATCGGTGTTCTTGAATACAGCGAAGTTTTTTTTAAAACGAAGGAACCAAACCCCTTCGCCGCTTTTCTCAGTCATGCCAAGAGCTTTCTCAAAGAGAATGGTGTTTTGATTTTGGCGATTGAAAATCAACTTGGTATCAAATATTTTTCTGGCTGCGTGGAGGATCATAACTACAAACTTTTTAGTGGAATCTCCGGCTACAGTTCTCGCAAGCAAGCACGCACCTTTTCAAAAGAAGTTTTAGACAGTCTGTTTAAAGAGAGCGGCTTCATGCACAGAGAATTTTTTCACCCATGGCCCGACTACAAAATACCCTCTTCGATATTTCCAGAAGCTCTCTGGCAAGAAAATCCGCAGTTGGCGCTACGACTCGCTACTATCCATAGGCCACGTTCTTATGGAGTAGAAACCATTGAATATTTTAACTCTAGAAAGGTTTTAGAAACTCTTGAAAAAGCTGGCCTTGCTCAGCATTTTACCAACTCCTTTCTTGTTGTAGGAAGCACTACTGAGACTGGGCGTGGGACACTACGAAAGAATTCCGACCGCAAAAATCAAATTGCCTGGCACTATTCCAGTCAGCGCAATCAACCTATAGAGACAGTTTTTACGAAGTTCGAAGGTGGCGACGCCTTGGTCAAAAAGAAGCCCCTGGCGACTTTTGCAACTGAGAATGAAACTATCAAGTGGCGACCTATAGAAGAACCTTTGTACACTGGTCGATCAGTATTAACAGAACTTGAAGATCTAGCTATTGAATCAAATTGGCCGGCCTTTCATACTTTATTGCTTAAGTTTTTGAAGCAATCTTTTCAAAAGTTTAAGTTAGAAGAGAGTGACGGCCTCAAAGGCGAGGCGATAGATGCTTTGGTGGGCAATTGCCTGCGGCCCGGCTACCAGTTCTTTGATCTCGAGTGGGAGTACAAGGGCGAGGTTTCGAAGTCTCATTTTATTCTGAGAAATATTTTGCTCTTAAGTGGCAAACATACGTCTTTTAGTAGCTCCCCATTTGAATCCTTCAAAAACCTTTATTTAAATCTTTGTAGTGAACTAAAACTACCTGCTCGATTAGAGGCGGATGTTGAAGCGGAGGCTCAGCTACAGTGTGCGGTTTATAGCGGCATAACCGAAGAGAGGCAGCGTTTACTTATTGAGGCGGCGCTCAATCAAGACCTTCAAAGCGTGCCTCCGTACGCAACAGATCCCGAAGTTGAGCAGAAGGCCCGAAAAATCGTGTCTGATCTGATCAACTTAGATACTTCTGATGATTCACTTAAACATTTACGCGACATATTGGCTCTTCGAGAGCGCTTAAATCATGTCGAGAATGAAGCTCGAGCCTCTCGCGAGGAATTGAATCAAATTAAGAACACTCGAAGTTGGCGCGTGACAGGGCCCCTAAGAAAAGCCGCACATATTTACAAAAAATTTTTGAAACCATGATTGTGCACAAAAAGCTTCTCCCGCGTATCACTTTTCAAATACTCACAGAGTTCGGCAAATTATTCGGCAGATGCTACTGGTAAATTTATATGACAGCTGCTGCCAAGATGTGCACATAAACTAAGCCAGTTCTATTTCTTTTTCTCGATTTAGACTGAGATTTTTGTTGTGGTAGGGGTCTTTCTCAAGTGTCCCATTCCACTTAGACTTCATGAACTCTGATTCACGCTGAAGCCTGACTCTTTTTTCTGGAGTCGTATCAAAGCCCCTGGTCGCCGATTCGTGATGAATAACCGATGTAAACGGAGTGTAGATATTGCGATATCCTGCCTGGGTTAGCTTTAGACAAAAATCGACATCATTGTAAGCTACAGCCAGGTTTTCTTCATCTAAACCACCGACTTCTTCATAAGCCCTTCGAGTAACAAACAGACATGCCCCCGTTACCGCCGACACCTGCCTAAGGCAATGAATTCGCCCCATATATCCTGGTTCACTTGCAACTGAGCCTTTAAAAATATGACCTGCAACACCACCAGCCATACCAAGTACTATGCCGGCATGTTGCACCTTCCCGTCTGGGTACAACAACAAGGGGCCCACTGCACCGACTCCGCCTCTGACAACATGACTTACTAACTCGAGCAGCCATGCCTCGTCGACAAACTCCAGGTCGTTGTTGAGTAGTCCAACGACTTCGCCCGTAGAAACCCTCACACCATAGTTGTATATTTTCGAAAAATTAAATGGCTGATCAAACTTTATGATCTTTATTTTAGGATTTTTACTAAAACTCTCCAAAAGCCTCAAAGTATCCTTTTCGATGCTTTGGTTGTCTACAATGACAATCTCGAAGTTCAAATAGACTCGCTGAGAGAGAATCCCCATTATAGTCCGTTCAAGCAGATCAGCTCTATCCTTTGTTGCGACTATAAGACTCACTCTTGGTTGGCTCTTGAGCTCATACCTAACTTTTGTTAACGGCCCATAACCCGGCAAAGACACAGCTGAGATTTGATTGCGATAAAAATAATCTTGAATTGCCCTACGTGCAGCCATATGGGCATAAGGTTTTTGTTCTGATCCCGAAGCGACGGACCCTTCAATGGCTCGCCAGTGATAAAGCACTTTTGGTATATGCACAATTTTTTCAGGAGCCGTCTTTTCGGAAAACCGCAAAAGAAGATCCCAGTCTTGACTACCTTCATATCCTTCTCTAAATCCGCCTATATCGCGAACTAGAGAGACTCTGTAAACCGAGAAATGACAAACGTAGTTTTGAGTCAGCAACAGTTCTGGATCCCAGTCAGGCTTAAAATGTGGATCAAAGCGAATTCCAAATTTTGAGATTTTATCTTCGTCAGAATATATGAGGTCAACATTGGGTTGCCTTTGAACTACCTTTACGACTTCGGCCAGAGCATCCGGCGTTAGTTCATCGTCGTGATCCAATAGCCCAACGAATTCACCCGTAGCAAGAGCGAGAGCAGTGTTCGACGCTTTTGAGATGTGACCGTTTTCTTGCCTAAGACAAACACGAATGCGTGCATCTCTTTTTGCAAACTCCCCAATCACCTCTTTAACTTCTGGCCGAGGCGAGTTGTCATCTGCAATACAAAGCTCCCAGTTAGTGTAAGTTTGATCGAGCACTGACTGAATCATTTTTTTAAGCACTCTAAGCTCTGTGTTGTAGGTGGGGGTCAATATGCTGATCTTGGGCCCCGCCAGACCCTTCAAATCATGCGGAGTCAGCCCGTGCGATTTTTTGGCTTCGCCGTTCGACTTTTGACGAAACAGCCATATATTATACCGGAGCATGCTGTTGTATTTGTTTCTTCTAACAACGATAAACCAAATCAATCTTTCGTAAAACGCACGCAGACCCCGTTCTTTATAAATAGACTTAGCCCCTAGAAATTTTCGACGAATCTTTTCTTTTAAATGCGCGAGCGCCCAAACCATTTACAAACTTCCTTGATCAATATCTTCTTGGTTATCAACGGTTACTTTAAACTCACTCATTGGATCAAAAAAACCTACAGTTGACCTGTGCGCGAGAGCTTCGAAACTAAATACATCGTATATTCTGTGGTGAACCTTAAAGTCGGGTTCAAAATTTGTACACCCTAACGATAGCCAGTAGGGCCCACCCGCTAGCGAAAGCTTTTGTGTAAACTTCAGACGTGCAATTTGACCTATTTGAAATTCACCCGATGCAACCCTTAAAAATGACGAATTGGTACCGGTTATCTCAAGTCCTTTATTGTCTTTTATTGAGTAGGCGAAAATCGGATGACTCACTTTTTCGTGAAACTCTACCTCAAAGCGAATTTCAAATAGCTCATCAGATAGAATTGACTTTATCGGCTCACTATTCTCGTTGGTTATACCCCAATTCTTGATTGTCGCGCTTCCGTCTCCGTAACTTTGAGCTTCTGACGACAACGGGAACAGTGACCCCACATCTTCTGCATTTAAGATTTTTTCGTGATCACTTGCAAAAGCCGGCAAACTAACTTCAATCCTCTTATAGATATCAACAGCCTCTTTCGGAGAGCCCTCAAACACCTTTTGGCCTTTATCTAACAAGATTGCGCGGTCGCAATACTTAAGAACTGTATCCATCGAGTGCGTGACAAATAAAATGGTCTTCCCGTTTTTTCGAAACTCGTTGAATTTTTTGAAACAGCGATTTTGAAAATTCATATCGCCAACAGACAAAGCTTCATCAATAATCAGTATGTCTGGCTCAACATGAATTGAGACCGAAAAAGCTAGTCTTACAAACATTCCACTTGAGTAACTTTTAACAGGTTGATCGATGTATTCACCGATATTCGCAAACTCGATTATCTTGGGAATTTGCGCCTTAATTTTGCTTTTTTCTATTCCGAGTATGGCTGCGGTAAAGTAGATATTTTCTCTACCAGTGAATTCCGGGTTAAAACCTGCCCCCAGCTCTAAGAGTGCTGAAATTCTACCGTCTACTTTTACTTCGCCAGATGTTGGCACAACTATTCCGCAGATTATCTTTAACAACGTAGATTTGCCGCTTCCGTTTTTACCGATTATCCCTATTGTCTCGCCCGGACTAATCTGAAAGCTGACATCGTTTAAGGCGTGAAATGGGTGGCAGTATTTGCCTTTAAAAAACGTAAGTGCTTCTAGTACTCGGTGCTTTTTGGAGGGGTAAATTTTGAATTGTTTGTGGATATTCGTAAGGAAAATTGAGCCACTCATAATCAAATCGCATCCGCAAAAGAAGGGCGAAGTCTCTGAAATACAACTATTCCCAAAAATGAAAATCCGAACAGGCTGATGTAAAATGATATTGCAGATGACGGGTGGCTGAAAAATGCCCATTGGTTTAAAGCAATCGCCGACCTATAACCATTTACTAAATAGTAAAAAGGATTCATATCAACTAAGAAACTCAGGTTTTTAGGTAGTCGTGATGGATCCCAAAAAACTGGGGTCCCCCAAAAAGCGACCTGCATTGCTACGACAAGTATTTGATTCAGATCTCGAAAAAAAACAGACACTGCAGACAGCAGCCATCCCATCGACGAAACCAATAGACTTGATAATATCAAGAAGTACGGAAGCTGCAGCCAATACTTGGTAGGGCCAAGCCCCAAGGCAGCTGCTAATACTAGAATGAGCACTACGAAAACCAGATGCACGTATAGTGAAGAGTACACTCTTACAGGCACCAAGATATTGAGCTTAAAGTTTACCTTTTTGACCAAAAAACTGTACTGAGTGATAGCTTGTGAGCTGGCCAGTATGGCTTCTGAGATGAAGCTCCATGCAATGAATCCACTAAAAAACCAAATCGAAAAAGGAACTCCGTCGACTCTTTGGCCTTGTTTAAACCCAAGCTCGAAGACAAGCCACATGACCAGCATGAGGGCCAACGGTTGTATAAACGACCACAACACGCCAAACAGTGAGCCTGCGTGGCGAGAGGCAAAATCGCGCCGTACAAGCTCTGGCGCCAATTTGTGCCCGGCGATTAGGTCGTTAAAAAAACTATTGATTTTATTCATCTGCACCTGGAAAGTACTTCACTCAAGATGTACCACACACTAACTTACAGGCCGCGTTATAGATGAGACTTTTAGATGTGAAGTCTTTTGCGCAAAAAGACCCGCTGAGTTTTTTTGCCCGAGCCTGGGCAGCTCTTCGAAATAAATATCCCGTATCCGACAAAGAGCTCTTAATGCTGAGTATTTTTGGTGCTGCTCTTGCTTACATTTACCGAATGCCTAACGGTTGGCTCTCCGCTACTTTTTGGGCCGAAGACGGCAGCATTTTCTTCGTCCAAGACTACGAACTTGGGCCGCTGGCCATTTTTGAAACTTATGCGGGCTATCTTCATATGGTAATGCGACTTTTCGCGTTTCTGATTGGGTACACTCCAATAGTTGCGGCCAGCTGGCTGTACAAACTCGCATCATTTTTCGTTTTTATGTCCTTGGCCGCTTATTTGAGTAGTTCAAGGATGGGCATTGGGATGCCTAAACGGGCCCTGCTGCTTTTAATTTTGGCTCTCTTCCCACACGGCGGTGAACTCTTTGGCAATTTGGCCAACCAAATGTCAACGGGTTGTTTGCTTCTCTTGGTTGTGGCAACACTCCAGCCCCCTTCAACCCGATTTCAACTTATAAGAGACTTAGTCGTCATCTTTCTATTTGGCCTAACAGGGCCCTACATTTTTTTTCTCGCGCCAATACTTGTGGCACGAAATTTCGCCGCTTACGTCAATCAAGGGGCAAGCTCTAAGACCCAACTTTCGTGGTTAGTGGCAACGAGCCTCGCCCTTGTAACAAGCCTGGCTGCGCACCTCTACTTTACCCAGATGGGATCTCGCTTCACAGGAATCACGCTAGAATGGCGCCCTTGGTTGGCGTCTTTTTCGAATTTTTTTGGCCAACTTATTTTTAGCAATATTAAAACACCTTTGGCTGTGAGCGCTGGAGCGTCTCTGTTGCTATTGATCGCTCTCATGTGGATTTTTTTAAAAAGCTTTACCTCGGCGCGAGTAGCTTTTGCGAATCGTGTAAGTGTATTGCTTTATGCCGCAGTCACCGTTGCGGCAGCTTCGTACTCTGTTTTTGCCAATCACCCAAACGTGCTTGCTGCCTACGGTGGGGGAATGCGCTACTTTATCGTGCCTTACGTTTGTATTTTGTGGAGCCTTGCTTTAGTGAAGCCCAAAAATTTTTATTTGGATCGCTTGCGCGTTTGGATCTTAACGATTTCGCTTGTGAGCAGTGTTTTACATCTTAGTTCGAAAGTCTGGTACGCAAACTTTCCATTAGATGAACAACTTCAAACACGAACAGAAAACGACACTATGGTTTTAAAGATTAATCCTCCCGGGTGGGCCATTGAACTTGATACTCAAGAGTGCTGGCGATGTCCACAATGAAAGCTCTCCGAGCGAATTTACATTCTCAGCTGTTTTTTATATTTCTTTTCTTAGCTGCTGCTTATTTGGGCTGGTTTTCGTTCACTCGAGTCCCTCATTTGCTGGAAACTGCTGACGGGAACGCACGAGTAGTTTGGGCTTCTATAGATGTCAACGGCCACCATCAGGGGGACGCCCATTTAATTCAGTCCGCGGGCGCAACTGTGCTGATAGACGCTGGCAGTGAGCTAGATTTTGGTAAGCTTAGTCCTTTTTTAGAAAGATTTGCGATCGAATCACTCGATTTTGCCATAGTTACTCATCCTCACTTTGATCACTACGGCGGCTTTATTAAAATGCTTGAGAGTAGATTTCCGATTAAAAAACTCTTCATTGATACAGAAGGCCTTAGTTTCTGTAAGGATGAAGCCCCTTGGGGATGTCGCCCCGATGATCTAACGAAAATTACACATCTGGCGAAGTTAAACGGAACTGAAATAATTGATAGAAGAGAGCTTTTAACCATCACCCTAGATCGTGCAACCACACTCGACATAGTCGCTAATTTTAGTTACAAAACTGGGCCAATTGAAAATGGTGACATCAATGATTCATCGTTAGTTTTGGCCTTAAACGCACATGGAACCAAAGTGCTCTTTACCGGAGATGCCAATCGTGCACTCGGTGTTTATCTCACTAACTCTCATCTTGCTAGCCGGCGGTATGATATCTTGAAGGCTCCTCACCACGGCACAGAAGGACTTCCAGACAATGGTTTTTTTGTCGCGACCGGAGCACGCATTTTTGTCGTACCTTCGCCAAAGGAGCTTTGGCATTCGGATCGCAGCAAACGGTTACGTGAATTCACCAAGGACCATCAAATCAAAACTTTGGTGAACGGCGAGGTTGGTCACGTGTTGGTTCATTTTTTTGATAACGGAGCATTTCGAATATCAAACGTTCGTGAAACACGCAGCTTTAAGGAGTGGCTTAAGGACCAACTACTCTTGCGGAGGAACCCACCACTCAAAATTAGCCGGCAAAGTTTTTGATGTCCAACCGCTCGCGCGCAACTCATCTAAAACCGAATCTATCTCAGCTGGATAGTAATATGGCAGAGACTCTAACTCTGCTAGCCAATGATTTGATGAGCTTGCCATAAAGTTAGAAGTATCGCGGTATAATTCTGGCCTTCTGCAAACTAAGAGACCACAATAACCCCGAAGAAAGTCTTTCGGGCTTTCAGCTTTTGCAAGTTTATGAAGGTACAGAGCAGGCACAAGGCGAGGGCCTGGCACAGTCAATCCGGAAAAAACTGAAAGATAAAAATATGTCACATCGTCGGTCATGAGACGACACCCATGACGCAATCGAGACAAATCTTCATTTTCTTGCATCCAGTTGGCGACTGGCCCTAAGTAATCAAGAGAATCAGTAGACTGAGTAGTAGCTACCTGAAAGAAAAGTCGTCCATAAAAGGGCTTCTGGTAAATGAGCCCACCAATAGCTACCAGGCCTATGGCAACACAACTTGCCGCCACCTTTCGAGAGGCAAACGACTTTCGCTCAATCATGTATTTAGTAATCTCGTAAATCGCCAATGCCGATAGAACCCCTAATGGAAACAAATAGAGAATTCGATAGACGCTATGAATGCCAGTGGGTCCTAGCAGTTTCATAGCGGGGAACGAAAAAAGGGGCAGGAGCAATGTGAGAATCGGCAGCAAAGCTACAACCACGAGCCTCGGATAAATAAAGATCAACATGGGCGATACGACAAGCCCAGCAAAACCAAAGAGTCCCAGTGTGCTGCCTATTCTCATCGTGTTACTAAAAGCAGAAATGCCCCCGATGGAGTTTAAATGGTAGTGATTGCGGATCTCAAGCCACGATACTGGAGCCCATATCTTAAACGAGAGAGCTGCCAGAATATAAACTGCGACTACTAGCAATAGAGATCTGGCGGTTGCCATAGGGTTTTTGTTAAACTGATTTTTCACAAGCAGAAACAGACTGTACCCAATTAGAAAAAGCAAAAAGTTGAGAAACTCCTGCAGTGGGTGACTTGCTATCATTAAAAAACAAAGAAGGCCTATCCTAGCAATCAAGCCAAAAGAAAGACTTCGAGATGAAACCACCAAACTCATGGCGCTATAGAGTGCGACGAGTGCAATAGGAAGTGGAGACAGGGCATAGTAGCGAAGCCCAAACAAACTGGTGCCGAAAAAAGCCAAATGGGCAAAGACACCGACCCTCTGAGCATTTCTGTCTAGACCAAAACTCTCCAGCAACTTGCCGAAACTAAGAAGCACAAGAAGTTGCTGAAGCGCCGAGAGAACAGACAGATGCAGTTTTGAAAGCTGCAGTGGTTCGGTGGGAAGGAGTGACCAATTAAAAAAATAAATCCATTTTAAGTAAATGTCGTTTCTCTTGAGTTCATCCCAAGTTTGCCAGCTGAAAGTTCGCCTTAGGTGCTCCCAAGGATCTGCGGGATACTCTAGATAAGTGCCAGGCAAAACCAAAATGGCTAAAATCAAAACCCAAAAAGTTGCGCCTGGCGCCCACGAATTGGCATTCGAAAAAAAGCCAGCTAGTATATACGCCCTGACTTTTTTAACGAGAAAATAAAATAGCCCCAATGCATTGATAGCATGAAGAACAAAAAAAGCTGCCTTAAGAACGTCCCGTTCGGCTCCCGCCAAAACTCCCAGATAATAGAGGATGGCATAAACGACAAGCATCGGCCAAATGCGAAAAAAATACGCCTCTGCAAAAATTAAAAACGGGAATTTCTCTTCGCTTCTCATTGGACTAGATCAAACTGCACACATACTCAATTTGCGAACTGCTAAGTTCGGCATACATGGGCAGAGAGAGAATCTCGCCTGCACACCTTTCTGCTACTGGGAATTTTCTCTCGGCGCTTTTATTGCTCTTGAAGGCTGCCAATTTATTTAGAGGTATTGGGTAGTGCACGCTCGCCCCGACACCCTTTTCTTGTAGCTTTTGCAGCAAAGCATCGCGGCTTTGATTACGCACAACATACTGATGGTAGACGTGAACTGAATCATTTAGAACTGCGGGCAAAACTAACCCTGGTTTGCCGCTTAATAACCTTGAATACTGTTCGGCATGTTTTCTTCGAGACTCAGTCCATCCTTTTAAATACTTAAGTTTGATGTCTAGTATTTTTGCCTGAAGCGCATCCAAGCGATTATTGTACCCAATAATATCGTGGTCATATTTTTTTACCCGCCCATGATTACTCAGCTTCTTAATCTTTAAAGCCAAATCCTCAGACCGCGTAAGAACTGCTCCGGCATCGCCATAGGCTCCCAAGTTTTTCCCGGGGTAAAAACTAAATGTCGCGGCATCGCCCCATTCCCCGGGCCCCTTGCCCTTGTATTTTGCTAGATGGGCCTGAGCCGCATCTTCAATTACGAATAGATTGTTTGCTTTGGCAATTTCGCAGATGGAATCCATTCGAGCCATCTGACCATAAAGATGCACTGGTATAATTGCCTTAGTATTCTTCGTGAGGGCTTCACTAATTTTTTTTGGATCAATTAAATAAGTGTCTTCCTCACTGTCTACAAATACTGGTGTTGCTCCGACATGCACCACCGGCTCAGCGGTGCCAATGAAGGTATTCACTGGAACAATGACTTCGTCACCTGCTCCTACTCCCAACGCCTTTAAAACAAGAGTGATCGCATCCGTTCCATTGCTGACACCCAAACAGTGCCTCACGCCACTTGTTTCCGCAAAATGCTCCTCAAAGTTTTTTACTGCCTCGCCACCAATGAAACTTTGGGATTCCAGAATTTCGGCTATACCCGCCTGAATCTCGTCTTTGATTGTTGAGTACTGTGCGCCCAGGTCTACGAGATCAATTTTCAAGTTTATTCTCCACCAAAGAGTGCTGTCCTAACCGACTCAAGCGAGGTTGAAATCTCAAGAAAACTTCTTTGCCCGTCTCCGCCGATTCGTAGATTGCATTAATAAGCTCGAGAGATTTTCGGCCCACTAAACCATCCACAAGTGCTTTCTTATTGTTTACAACGCTGTCGATTACATCTTTTAAATATTCAAAGTGCCCGAAACCGTAAACATTTGGGGGGTTTTGATTGTGCTCTTTCATTGTCTTTAAATCATCTTCCGCTAAATCGGTAAACTGCCATGTGCGCATTTCGTTTACCGCAAATCCGGAAATCTCAACCGAACCTTTCTCACCAAGTATACTTAATGATCCTTCAAGGTCTTTGGGCCGAGTAGCAGTTGTGGCCTCGACAACTCCAAGAGCACCACTGGCAAACTTCAAAACTGCTACGCCTGTATCTTCTGTTTCAATATCAACAAGCTGGGTGGATGTCTTGGCGAACACGCTCACAACCTCTCCCATCATCCACTCCAAAAGATCAATGTGATGACTTGCTTGGTTTGTGAAAACGCCGCCATCCATTGCCCACGTGCCACGCCATGCATCTTGATCATAATATTCCTGGCGTCTGCACCAACGAACTCGCACTGTGCCTAACACGAGCTTTCCAAATCGACCGGATTCGACCGCTTCACGAAGTTTCTTAACTGGTTTATTATACCTGTTTTGCTTTACAACAAACAGCTTCACGCGGTTTCTATCACAGGCTTGAATCATCGCATCAGCATCACTTAAAGTGAGTGCCATTGGCTTTTCTACAACTACGTGTTTTTTGTGTTCAGCGACTGCCACCGCTAATTTTGCATGCGTGCCGCTTTCTGTAAGTATATTAACAACGTCAATCTGTTCTTTTTGAAGCATTTCATTGTAATCGCGATAAGCCGGTATGTTAAGCTTATCGGCAATCGCTTTTGCTCTTTCGAATTTGATGTCACATACAGCAACAAGTGAGGCACCCTCAAGGGCCGTCAATGCATCGACATGTTTGCCGGCGATACGCCCGCAACCTATGAGAGCAAATTTCAGTTTGTCAGTTGCATTCATTGCTCGTGTTTCCTTTTTAACTGTTGGCCAATAAGTTGATATTGCTTTTTACAATCTGGGCAATTCAGCGAGTCACTAACCTGTGATAGCTTTACCCCGCATTCGCAAATCCAACCAATCTGTTTTGCAGGAACTCCCGCTACGAGAGCATAGTCTGGCACAGACCGATTCACAACAGCGCCGGCCCCTACAAAAGCATACTCACCTATCGTCACGCCACACACGACTGTCGCATTTGCCCCTATCGAAGCCCCTTTTTTGACAAGGGTCTTTTTAAATTCCTCTTTTCGCGAGATGAAGCTTCTGGGATTAATCACGTTCGTAAAGACCATCGAGGGGCCACAAAATACATCGTCTTGAATTTCAACATCTTCATATACAGAAACATTGTTTTGGATTTTAACGTTGTTCCCAATCTTTACAGATTTACCCACATAAACGTTCTGCCCCAACTGGCAGTCTCTACCTATGATGGCGCGATGCATAATGTGACAGAAGAGCCAAATCTTTGTGCCTTCACCAATCGAGGCTTGCTCTTCGACAATTGAGGTCGGGTGGACAAAGTATTCGGGCACGCCTACTCCCCTGGCAAATTAGTCTTCTGAACATATGCCCAATAGAGACTTGCCTGGCAATTGCTTTCTGAGCGCCTACATGGCTTATTACGCTTAGATTGTTCTGTAAGAAACGGAGAGTGAGAATGAATCCTTTGGTTTCGGTAATTATGCCCGTCTACAACTCAGCCAAATATGTAAAAAAGAGCATAAACAGCGTGCTCGAGCAATCTTACCAAAATATTGAATTGATTATTGTAGACGATGGTTCGACGGATGAAAGCGCCCAGATCATTAAAGAGCTTAGAGACCCCCGCGTAAGGTACCAGTACCAAGAAAACAAGGGCGTCCAGAGGTTAGCCGAAACTATAAATGCAGGTCTCTCTAAAGCTTCCGGAAAATACGTCACCATGATGCCGAGTGATGATTTGTGGCCAAACTACCGGTTGTCTCGTCAGGTGCCTCTTATGGAAGCAAACCCCGAAGTCGTCCTTTGTTTTGGAAAGCAAAAACTCATCGACCCAGAAGATAACGAAATTGGCGAGACGAAACCACCTCGAGAACTTGAGAGAATTCGGAATTCTCCACGCGGCCAGGCCCTTCATGAAATGTTTGTTTGGAACTATATTCCTCAACCAACAGTACTTATTCGAAAAGCGACGTTAGACAAGATTGGCGGCTACTTGCAGCCCAGCTATTTGTACGCAGAAGACTATCCGACTCATATGGAACTAACGAAACACGGCGAGTTACTTTTTATTCCAGAATACTTTGCACTGTACCGCTTACACCCAAATCAAATGACGAGAACACATTACCTTAAAATGGTAGAGACTGATGTGAAGTTCGTGCGGGAGTTCTACAAAAGCTTACCTGATGAGCTGAAGGTCAACAGTGGCTGGGAGGCTTCAAATCTGGAGAGAATGCTCGATCGCAGGCTAAAGAGCGCACACTTTCAAGTCGGTCGGCAGCTACTGCTAAAGAGCGATCGAAAGGGTGCTCGAGAGAACTTTGTGAAGGCGCTCCTGGGTGGCGATAGACTCACAAAATTAAAGTCTGCAGCTGGTCTGGCATGCACACTCACAGGTTTTGATCTCGAGAAATTAACTGCTCTGACTGGACGATCTGCGCCACTTAAATCAGGTAAGAAATCACAAAGAGAGACCCTTTGAGCCAACTTTTATCTCAAACAGTAAAGAGGATCGTTAAATCTATTCCTGGCACAAATAGAGTGCTACGAATGAGCCTCAGAATACTTCGAAAGCAATATTGGCGGCATAACCTTAGGCGCGAAAATTTAGCTGAAATTGGCCCTAATTTTCCAAATCAATTGTTTTGGAGTCAGACAGAACTAATTCAAATTATGTCACCCCCAGGGACAACAGTTTTAGAGTTGGGGTGTCAGAACGGAAAAGCCCTGCACGCCGCAGCGATCAGGTTCCCCGGCTCTAAATTTCTTGGCGTTGATATATCCAGAGAAGCTATTGCTGCCGCGAAAGCGCTAACCTCTCAAAAGCCGACTGAAAATGTCGCCTGGTTTGCGGGTGATATCTTTGAATTTCTTAAAGCCAACACCGAACCAATACACGTTCTTTGCTCCTGTGCGACACTCATTTACTTTAGTGAAAAGGAATTGGAGCAACTGCTATCAGTTCTAAGAGATCGGGGTTTAAAGGCGCTAGCACTATGCGAAGTTACAGCGAGGGGCCAGAGGAGTGTTAAGGAGCATATTTATGCCCACAACTATGAAGCTATAATTGCCAAGGTCTTTGGCAAGAAAAACCGAGGTTTGAACTACAGTAAAACTCCGTTTAAGTATGAACCTTGGGAAAGTCAGAACTTTGAAGGAGCGATCCACTTTTTCAAAGTAAGCGCGACTCTTTAAAAAATTCAAACGGCCGGAAAAAAATGCCCGCCACATACCCCAACAAAGCAAACGTGCCCGCGTGGTAGCCCATCACCGCTTAAGTTAATATAATATATTTATAAACAAACAGATTGTAATTTGCTGCTTGACGTAAATTCGCTCAACGACAAAAATCAAATTCACTGCTGGGCAAATTTACGCCAAGCAGATCATCAAGGAGGAAACCGATGATTAAAAACACCATTTGGATAGTGGGCAGCCTTTTTTTGGCTTCAAGCGCCCAAGCGAAACCTGTAATAGCAAAGTCTTTCGACTTCCGCGCCCCCACTGTTTACGACGTGACGAGTGTGCCGAATCCAAATCCTGGAATAATTGTATTTGATGCTCTAGATCAAGTATTCAAGGGAAAGGCTTGGAGTTCTGGTTGGCATATTTTGTCTCCAACTTCAGCAGTAGGATCAATTCAAACGAAAAATGCCAATTACTCGCTAGTAGCTTCGGACGATGTTGTTATTGGTGACGCCAATGGAGGGACTTTTACTTTAACATTGCCTGCTGCCAGCTCAAACTCAGGCAAAGTTTACCAGCTAAAAAGAGTCGACACCACGGCATGGGTAGCAACCAATCACGTTGCGATCGGTACAAGCGGCTCCGATGAAATTGACGGTGAAAGCAGTACAAGCTTAAACACTCAGTTCGAATCGCTGACTGTCGTTTCTGATGGCTCCACTTGGCATATTTTAAAGCGCGATTACCCCCAAGGGTGGGATTCAAGTGAAACTTGGGCCGGCAGCTGGACGGCTGGAGGCACTGACTACTCTGGCAAGTGGCGGAGGGTCGGCGATAGCCTCGAAGCACTAGTTAAAATTGACTATGATACTTCTGGATCGGGAAACCTAACTATCGATTTACCTTTTGGAACCATTGATACGAATAAAGTCTTTGCGTCAGCATATTATTTGAAATTAGGTGACGGCGTTCTTCGAGATGTAAACGGCAGTCAATATGTAGTAACGGTTAAGTACTCAGACACAGATACAGTCATTCTAAATTACACAAGCGTATCGGGCTCAAACACTGAGCCAGGCAATAACATCACTAATACAGTCCCTTTTACTTTTGCAAATGGCGATAGCGTTGTTGTAAATTTTAAAGTCCCCATGACTGGTTGGCATTAAATTTTAAGGTTACCAAGAGGGGCGGGGGCCCGCTCCTCTTGCGCCAGCATGAAAGAGATACCTCATGCCCCTCTAATACGAATACCTTATTGGGAAATGAGCATGCAGTCTACTGACTCAGTGGACCTTCCTTGTACTTTTCTAATCTTTTGAAATATTTTTTTGTGAAATCTTGCCAATCTTTTTTACTTGCGGAGCGATACATTGTATCGCTCCACGGAAAGTAAACATGATTTCTAAAAGCAGTCTCGATAGCCGCATCATCTGGAAGGTTAAAGATTTCACCCTTTTGATCAGCATTCGCTGACCCGTAATACAACCAGTATCCATTGACTCCGCTTGTGTGTAGACCACTGACGACGTATTTTAGAAAGTTGTCGAGAGACAAGTTTGCCGGACGACTAGCTTCACCTCTTAAAATATAGTCCGCATAGGTATCAATTACAGGGGCAAAAAAGGTCGTCGAATTAAAGGGATCTGTACTTGCATGAATGTATACAATGATGTCATCGCCAAACAGCTCTCTCGTTTTACGGACAATTTTGTATGACTCACGAAAATCATACGAAATGCCGTCATAGTAAAGACCGTCGATTTTGTAATCATGAATGAGCTTTCGCATTTCGGCAAAGAAGTCAGGTGCCCTCGAATAGTATGGACTAGCGTATATTAAAAACTTCATTCCCGCCGCCTGCACGCTGTCTCTTACACGCTCGAACTCTTTCATATCAGATGGGGTAAAAGAGCTAATCAGCCAAGGCTCTTTGTCGCCACCAGGCATAAAAAATGAATGCAGGGTGAATACCTTAGCATGCTTAGCCGCCTCCTTAATTAAGGTTTCTGGCGAGTAAGGCTCTTCTTCTTTCCCGGTGTGGGCAAGAGGGCTGTTCAATCTCGCCCAGTCATATGGCCTTGGCGGAAAGACGCTCACCCAAAGTTCGTCGCCCATAGAGAAGCTTGTAGCGAAGTGAAATAGCTCGTCCGAAATTGTGCGCACATCGAGTGGCTTGTCTTGAACTGGGTAGTAGCCAAATCCCCCAGTCGTATCGATGAAGTTCTGCTTGCCGCCGTTACCAGTTGTAAACTCGGGCTGAAAATGCCCCAAAAAGGTGGTGGTCGCCATTTTTTTGAAGCTAATTATTGCAAGTGAATCGCCCTGAAGGCTGATGCTAAAAGGGTCTGTCTCGATTTGTATGCTGAAATCATCTTTTTTGGATATTGAGCGTGGCCAAATGCCATCCTCTAATTTGAGAGTTGTCACCTTTCTTTCGGCTGGTATTCTTTGCCAAAACTCAAGAGTGCCATCCTGTTTGAAAATGAATTTTGATCCCGTAGTAGCTACCGTGAGCTCATCTTTTACAAGAGACGCGCTGTCGATCGTCATCCCTTTAATCGCCCTGAACCCCTTGATATCTCGTAAGCTAACTTCGCTTACCCAACTTCTTCGCTGGTAAACCTCCCGATAGAGGCCAAATCCAAGGCCAACGGCTAAGAATATTAAAAGCAATGCAGCTAAGTATTTTTTATTCATAAAAGCTCCCACAAGGTAGACCAAGGATTTTTGAAACTTTCTTATAAACTAGTGCCCGGTCACAACAAAAAATGCTCTTCGCATAACCACCAGTTGACGCGCCATAACATTTTCAATTGAGTCAGCTAAAAATCGCTCTATTGCCAACAAATCCCCTTATATTCCCTTTGAAACACTCGTGAATTCAAATATAACCAGGTTCCGTAGAAGGGATACGACTATGTTAAAGCGAGTCTTGAGGTCTGCCTTGAGAGTGAATTTTAGGCATGCTGCTACAGATGCGGTGATTGTCGTTTTTTCTTTCTACTTCAGCTTGTATTTACGCGCTTCAGGAACGGCGAGTTTTACTGAATTTTTAAAATCAATAACCACTCTGATTCCACTTTACTTAGCGATTCGCTTGATGACTTTTGTATCTGTAGGGATCTACGACATCATCTGGCGCTACGTATCTTTTCGAGATGCGTCTAAGCTAGTCAGAGGCGTCTTTTTATCAACAGCATTCATAGTATCGACAACCTATTTTTTTGATGTCGGCCTACCTAGGTCCATATTTTTTATCGACGCAATCGTTTCTATACTGCTCCTAATTGGTGTACGAAGTCTAAGACGATATCTTTACGAACGCTCACAAACTCGGCACCAAAATATGGATGAGGCCAGACGAGTGCTTATTTATGGCGCTGGTTACAACGGGCGCATCCTGGCCTCGAGATTGCAGTCTGATCCTACCAGCGGTTATGAAGTCATTGGTTTTATCGACGACGATCCTGGTAAAATAAGCCGCAAGATTGGCGGCTACCCAGTGAGAGGCAATCTTCAGGATCTCGAAGAAGTTGTTTCAACCTATAAAGTTCAAGAAGTTATCGTCGCGATAACTTCCGCGCCGAACGCCTTGCTTCGCTCAATCTATCAGAAGACTGGCCGATTCAATATTCGCCCCCGACTGATCACCAGCTTCATGGGTGGTGGCAATTCTCGCGCCACTGGCGAGCTTTACCGCAATATTGAACTGAGTGATCTGCTAAGCCGTGAGCCAAAATCATTAAACCTCGATCTTACTAGGGCTCTCGTTAAAGGGAAGAGAATCCTTATAACTGGCGCTGGCGGCTCGATAGGAAGCGAACTTGCGAGGCAGGTGCACAACTTTTCACCTGCACAACTCGTAATTTTGGATCATTCAGAGTTTAACCTCTACCAAATTGATAACGAGCTTAGAAATACTCAGAGTCAGACTCAGTCTGTAGTGCCTGTGCTTGCAGATATCAAAGATCGAAGTCAGCTGAAAGAAGCAGTTTTCACATACCGGCCTGAAATAGTCTTTCATGCAGCGGCTTATAAACATGTTCACCTAGTAGAGGCGAATCCATTTGCAGCGATTCTCAACAACATTGAGGGCACAAAAAACCTTGTAGATTTGTGCCTAGAAGTTGATGTGAAACATTTCGTACAAATTTCGACCGACAAAGCTGTTAACCCAGTCGGCGTTATGGGCGCTACGAAAAGAGTCTGCGAACTTATTGTTACTGATGCTGGCCTGCGATCTGCGCGACATTATTGCTCTGTAAGGTTCGGCAATGTACTCGGGAGCAGCGGAAGTCTTATTCCGCTATTACAAAAGCAGATACAAGACGGCGAACCAATTACGATTACCCACAAAGACATGACTAGGTATTTTATGCTAATTCCGGAGGCTGTATCGTTGGTGCTCACCGCGGCCAGCTTTACAGAAAATGGCGACATCGCGATCTTAAAAATGGGTGAACCGATTAAGATTGTTGAAATCGCGAAAAGCTTGATTGCACTAATGGGCAAAAACGAAGATGACGTCTCCATTGTATACACCGGCCTTAGGCCTGGCGAAAAAATGTTTGAGGAGCTTTGCCTTACTGGTAAAGAGCGGGAAACCACGCACCCTAACATTATGATCCTAGGTGGTGGCGATGCCTCTTGCTGGCTCGGAAGCGAGACGATTGCAAGATCTGTTGATTCTATTTTAAACGGGGCGAAATTTCACAAGAAGGCCGCAATTCAAGAACTAATGCATTTGTTGCAGCTAGATCGCAATAACGAAGCTGAGGCACACACGATTACCAACGACAGTGCCGCTCGACTAGTGCAAGTGGACTCGTAACAAATGCTGTCCTCGAAGACAATGGGGCAGCTCTCTTTGGCAATGTCAGGCTTCTTTTTTATTCTTTTGATTTTTAACAATTTGTTTTTTCTTTCGCAGTTTCCGCACAATGAAGTCATAGCCCCCTGGAACTTCCCCATGCTATCTCTTTTGTCTTTTGCTTTGATGGGGTTCTTTCTGTTCATCTTCTTAATTGAGGATAGCGAGAATTTTTGGCGAAACTTTCTTTTAATCGCAATCTTCTCATCTGGCATATTTGCTTTGAGGTTTCCGATTCTTGACGAGTGGTTAACTTCAATTGCCCTACTTGCCGCCATAGCCCTGGTGGCGCTGAAAAGACTTAAGCCGAAAGAAAATTTGAAGTTCAGTGCATGGCAGATAATTTTTCTAGTATGGCTTGGTCACCTGTTGATAGCCAGCATAGTTGGCGCCATCTCTTACGGAAACCTTAAGGCACTTCGATTTACACTCTTGTTTGCAGAGGTACTTGCTTTAGTTTTTATTTTTTTCACTTTTAAAGTGAAAGTTCCCGGCGCAAATCAGTTCATCAAAAATATAATATGGTGTGCAAACATCTATTTTTTGCTCGTCTTAGCTCACTGGGCCGTTGCTAAAAGTTTAGGGATGCAGCCTCATATTCTTGAGGGTTTAGGCTTCGCTGGCACTTCGTATTTAGCTATCGCGAGCATCGTGGTCATTCCGGCCGCACTCTTTGCATTGTTCTTAAAGAGAGACTTTGATTTGAAGATTGGATCTCTTGTCAGCTTGATCTTGGCATTCACTATTGCTCTTCTCTCTGATTCAAGAGGCGCGATGTTACCTTTGCTGATTTCTGTAGGGGTTTTGATTCTGCTTCGGCCAATGAACTTTCTTAAGTTTTGCGCATGGGGAGTCGTCGCAAGTATTTTCATTAGTTTGATTTTTTATGGTCACCCACATTGGCTTATAGATATGATGGAATCCTTCTATGCCGGCTTAGCTCTCAAATCCGGATCGATGACCTTCGAATATTATGGTCGAACGGTAACCACCGCACAGGGGGATGCGGGGCGAATCCTTTATTTTTGGGCCGGATTGACTGCTCTCTTTAACGAGCCATTGCTACTACTTCAAGGTGCCGGCAATTATGGATTCTTTCCTATCGCAGGCAAGTATTATGCAAGTCTTGCTGACAGTTTGGGAGTTAGTTCTTCCATCGTAAACCCTGGCCTTTCGGTTGCCGGAGTTAGCGAACCTCCCAGACCACCCGCTCTTGGCGCCTACATAATTGAGACAGGGCTACTTGGAGTACTTTTACTGGGGGCTTGTGCTTTAGCAACGACCGCTAACATGCTGTTTTATAAAAAACCCGCAGGCACGTGGGGATTCAGAAGCTCTAATTTAATATTTCTTAGCACGTTGATTGCGCTACCACTGTGGACTTATTTTGGCGAGATACAGGATATTGTTTTTCTCTATTTTTTGCTTTGCCCAGGCGGCATTCTCTATATTTTGACTCGAAATGAAGAGGCCAAAAGTGAAAATTTGGCTCATTAAAGCCGGTGAGCCCCTACTCACAGATTCAGGAAGCCCTCGGCTTCTGAGAACGGGCTTGTTGTTTAGAAGCTTATCAGACGAGCACGAAGTAACCTGGATCAGTGAGTGTTTTCATCATCAAGAAAAAAAATTTCGCTTTCGAAAAGACACTATTCAGTCGTGGAACCCCCATAAGAAAATAGTTCTCCTTAAGACCTTGGGCTACAGGGGCAATATCGGCTTCGGGCGCATACTTGACGATTTACATTTTGCGCTAAAGATAAAACGTTACTGGAGGAGTCAACCGAAACCTCATGTCGTTGTTTGCGCCTATCCGCTGGTAATAACTTCATTTGTGGTAAGTCGACTATGTAGACAAGACAAGGTACCCGTCGCTATTGATGTGCGGGATTTGTGGCCCGATATATTTGTTCTAGCCACGAAAGGTATTAAGAGGGTTTTTGGTCGAATGCTCTCGCTATTCTACAACCCGATCGCAAAAGCGACGTTTCAGCAGGCCGACGCCCTGCTTTCTATCACCCCTGAGATTTTGGCATGGGCGCAACAAAAAGGTAAAAGATCAAACCGCCCTGAAGACAAGTCTTTCGCTTTAAGCTCTCAAGCCGATGAGATCGCACCAGAAGACGCGATTGATGCACTTAGTTTTTGGGATAACTTAGGTGTGCTGAACAACGATCTCAACTTCACCTACGTGGGGCTGCTCAATAACAAAGTAGACCTTGAAACGCTTATCTATGCCTTCAAGAAAATCGAGGGCACCAGCAATACGAAATTGATAATAGCCGGGGAAGGTGATGATGAAGGTAGATTGAGAAAGCTTGCCGCTGACTCCAAGAACATTGTGTTCTCAGGATGGATTAACAAGCCGCAAATCTATGAGCTTCTAAGAAGGAGCTCTGTGGCAATAGCCCCTTACAAGAACCGAATCGACTTTCAAAAATCGATTCCTAACAAAGTTATCGAATACCTGTGCTTTGGTTTGCCCGTCATGGCCTCAGTGGATGGCGAAATAAAGCGGCTCATTGAAAGTTATTCGTGCGGACGAACTTACACGGAGAGCGATAGCGAATCCGTCATAAATGTTATCCACGAATATGAACACTCAGAAGTTTTAATTACAGAGCAGTCTAGCAGATGCCTTAAAATATTCGGCGAAATGTTTGAGCCCAAAAAGATTTTTAGAGACTTCGAAGACCACCTCGTCAAGCTTGCCCAATCTGTTCCCGGTAAATAACTTAAAGCCTATAATGAGAATCAGGATACTTATCGACATTTTTTTTAAACCACTCGATCGTTTGCTTAAGACCTTCTTCAAGTGAGCTTTCAGGACTCCAGTCGGATTTTGATTTTAGTAAATCCGCTGAACACAGTAACTCAAACACCTCACTGTTTTCAGGCCTCATTCTATTTTTGTCTTCTACGATCTCAGCCCTGTGACCAATTATCTGCGAAATAATGTCATAGAGTGCGCCCATTGAAACGCCCTTACCACTACCAATGTTTACGGCTTTTCCGCGAAACGCTTCAATTTTTGGAATTTTCGAAATAGCGCGAACTGTATCGTGCACAAAAGTAAAGTCTCGAATGGGCGAGAGAGACCCCAATAAGATCTTGTCGTTTCTGCGCAATAGCTGATTTATGATCGTTGGTATAATCGCCCTATCGGACTGCCTTGGACCAAACGTGTTAAACGGTCTTACAATAGTAACCGGCAGTTCAAAGGAGTTGTAATAGCTGAGCGCCAAACTATCTGCTGCAATTTTGGTGGCCGAGTATGGTGATTGCGGCTGAAGAGGATGCTCCTCAGTTATTGGAGTGAACCTTGCTGTGCCGTACACTTCACTTGTCGACGTAACTGCGATGAAGCCCGTCGACTTAGCCTTTGCAGCCTCCAATACATTATAAGTTCCCTCGATATTAGTTTTAAGATATGCCATAGGCGATTCGTAACTGTAAGGAATACCTATGAGGGCCGCAAGGTGATAGACCCCCTCAACTCCATCAAGAGATTTGCTAACGCTGTCGAAATCTCTAATATCCCCGCGGAAGAACTCTATTTTGGAACGGTGAGGTGAATCCCCTAGCCAACCTTCTGACGAAGTCGAAGTGTACCTGACAAAGGCTCTTACCGAGTGCCCCTCTGAGATTAGCTGTTCGCAAAGGTGCGATCCTATAAATCCACCCGCTCCTGTAACTAAAAACTTTGCCATTTATAGGCTCTCCTTAAAGTTGAAAGTAAAATTCACTTCTCGGCTTACGATCGGTGTTTATCAATTTATCATTACTTTGATAGGAGTCATTAGTGTATTGCTCAATAAACTGCACGGTGCCTAGAGAATTGCGCCTTTGCTCATCACTAAGAAACTGCAAGAATTCCTCTCTGTTTTTAGCATTGAAAATAAATTCCTCATTAGAAACCAAAGCAAATCGCTCATAGGATCTCATGTGTTTAAACGTTGATCTAAGCGTATTGCGAATGATCGTGGGCTCTCCGAGCCAAACAACCAACACGCCGCCAGGGTTTAAGTGGCGTGCAGCTAGTTTAAAAAATTCTTTAGAATACAAATTTGTGCTATAAGCTGTTGACGGTCTAAGGGGGTCCATCATTATTAGGTCGTACTTTTTCTCGTTTTGATTGAGAAATCTCCGCGCATCTTCAATATAAGTATTGAGCTTTTCCGAAGATAACATTTGACGAATCGAATCTATTTTTTTCAAGTTTTTGATTAAGCTAGGACTCAGCTCCACCAAATCTACCTGTACTGATGCGCTCATTCTGAGGGCATAGTCTACGAATGATCCCGTTCCGAGTCCGACTATAAGAATGTCTTTTAACTGACTAACGTGACTCACACCTTCTAAAAATTCGCTGGCAAACATCGGGTTAAAGCCGCCCAATAAACCTCCATGACTCAAACCATTTATATAATTCTTTAGATTGCCCTTTTCTGAGTGATAAACTGAATAGATAACCGCATCATGAGCTTCTTCAATGTAAAGAGTCGAACCCTCACTATGAGTTAAGGACTCGGGGTGAAGCACTCGGTAAAGCTCACCTTTTTTCGGAAAAAGAAAAAGCGAAATAGCAGACAGTGCGATAACGGCGGCAATCCCAATTCTGTTCGCTCTTTTCAAAGCACCTATAGCCATCAATATGCCCACCGCAACAAAGATAGCTAGAGTCCTTTCTGTTCCCAAAAATTCTAAAAACAAAAATGTGGTCGCAATACCGCCGATCGCGTTGCCAACTGCGATCAAGAGGTAGGTATTGCCCACTGCAATGCCTTCAGCCCTTTTTGAGGCAAAAACTATTACTGAAGCAAGAGGAATATTAATACCTACAAAAATCGTTGGTATACCCAAAAACAACAGCGGCCAGATAATAATGTCAAAGCTAGCAAAGATATTTTGCCCTGATGGGTTAGAACCGCTCAGCATTTCACTCAAACTGTAGGGCGGATGAAGTTCAGTCAAAAAACTCTTAACAGTCAGTAGCTGAAGCCAAGGAGCTTCGCTAAAATAAACAAATCCGGCAATGATTAAAGCTGTTGTAATAGCAATTAACATTTGATTCACATAAAAAAATCGCCCGAGATTGACGATTCTTTTTGAATCAACAAGCCTTCCAATAGAGTAGCTCCCAACTGCTAGGGCCAGAAGATACACACTCAAGATAGAAGAAAAAGCGTATGGGGATGCTTTTACCAAGATTGAAAGCATTCGAAGCCAAATTATTTCATACCCAATTGCCAAGAATCCAACTGTGAGGATTATAACTGCGGGAAGTTTCACGCCCGGTAACTCCCCTTCCGTAGTATTGCTAACAGCGCCTTTTGTGGCAGCTTCTTGCGCTAGAAACATAGGCGCCTTGGCAATCAAAAACACCGCTAGAGCTAACAAGAAATCTATGGCCACTGCCCAATAAACAGCCCCATCAAGACCCCACCTTGATATGAAAACGAAACTAGAAATCAACGAACCCGCAGCTGCTCCAATTGTGTTTAAAAAATACATTGTGGATACCGAACGTTGGAAGTTCGAATTCAGGGTGCTGGCAATCTGCACTACAATTGGTAGTGTCATTCCCATTAACACGGTCGGCGCAGATAGAAATACCAAGATACAAATTGCCGACAAGGACATTGGCCATCCAGCTGTAACGGAGCCGATTTTTGTAAGAAATGGTAGACTCAGAAGACCAAACCCACACACGGCCAGTTGAACAATTAAATACAACTTTACTCGACTACTAGCCGCCCATACCCATTTGCCGCCGACATAGCCACCAACGCCCAGGCCAAGCATATAAATTGAAACGATGACGGCGATTGAAACAGTACCAACACCGTAATAAGTAGTGAGTAGTCTCTGCCAAACAACTTGGTATACAAGGCTTGCGAAACCCGAAAAGAAAAAGATTGAACCCAAGATGAGATAGAGTGCTCTTCCGCCGCTCCGTGGATGCCCCATGACTCCCCTGTTCAATCTTGAATTTCTTTGATGATTTGAAAAGCTTCAGCAAATCGATGGCCACTCGTTGCCCCACGAATTTGAGCGAGCGCTTGTATGGCCTCAACGCTCCTCGGGTAAGGAAAGTTGCCAAGCTCCGAAGAGTAAATTCGCATCGCCTCGACCTTTTTGCTCAACTCATTAGTGACATTCACAAAAAGATTCGGACTAAACCCATTAACTATTTGAGCCGCTGAAAACTCAGTCTCAGAGAGGGTTTCGTAAGCCATAATTCTTTTGACTGTTGAATTTCTAAACCATTTAGTGGCGGAGAAAGTGGCATCGAACGTCACTTTGTGATCGGTATGAATGTCGTTTCTAAAAGGAATTAAAATTGTTTCAGCCGAAGTCTCTCTAATTACTTCGGCGATTTTGCTCGTCAAATCTTGCATCGGAACTGTATCAAGTCTGGCCGTAGGCATACCTAAACGAATAGATTCTCGAAAACCGTAAAATCTGTGAACCTCATCTAGTCGATTCTCATATCCTTCCGGAAAGAAATCCTTCTTTTGAGCATCAGTTGGCTGAGTCACCAATAACCAAGTCACATTGTGACCCATTCCAATTTGCTTAAACAAGTAGGCCCCACATCCGAGGGTCTCATCATCCGCGTGTGGCGCAACAACCAGTATATTACTCATATATATTCTCCTAATCGCGGAAGATTTTTTAATGAATGGTCCACTACTCTCAGCCGATTTTCACCGGTTTGCACAACAAACTCAGTGCCATCTAGGTCGGTAACCATACCTGGTTCAATACCTGTTTCACTGCAAACCACAATATCGCTTCGCCAGATTTTGTATTCCTCGCCGTTGTAAAAAGCACTGGCTCCGACATAAGGATTTGAAAGGCCTCGCACCAGATTGCGAATAGATCTGGCCGACATTCGCCAATCAATAATACCGTCCTCTCTTCGCCTCTTGCGCCAATAAGTAGCCTGCTCGCCATCTTGCGGAAATGATTTTAAGTCACCCAAAGACAGTTCTTGTAGCATTTTGCCAATCTGAAGCGCTGAAGAGGTGACGAGATTTTGGTAGAGATCTGCTGCGTAATCGGAGTCTTTAATCGGAACTACTTCTTGTGAAATGACATCTCCTGAGTCAGCGCCTTCATCCATCCAAAAAAAAGTTGATCCAGTGCTGTCGAGCCCTAAGACCAAGCTCCAAATTACCGGGTGGCGCCCTCGATGCTTTGGCAACATTGCGGGGTGATATCCGATGACGCCTAGTTTGGGCGATCGTAAGAACTCGGTTCTTAAAATATTGGACCAACCAACACAAAATATTAGGTCAACGCCTCGCTCTAAAACCCAGCTACTTACGCACTCAGATGGATTTGTCCAGTTCAGATAATCAATGTCATTTTGATCTGCAAAGCCCTTTAGGCTTACAAAGTCTGAATTAAAGTTGGATTCATTCTTAGAGATTATCCCAACAATTTCTGCATACTGCGAATCTCTTATCGCCTGTGCCATAGCTAAACTAAACTCTACACAACCCAAAACAACCACTCTTAGGGGATGTGCCATTAACTCTCTCGCTTCAAAAGTTGGGGGCTACTTGGTAGCAGTACTGTGCTGTTGTAAAGAGCCTCCGTAGCAGACATATCCATTCGAGGGGCGTTCTTGAAGGCTGGCAAAGTATGAAGTGGAATCCAAAAAGGCCTTGCTCCTATCTTTAGCTCCGCACAATTTTCAAGGACTCTACTTTTATCGAGCCCTCGCAGCCGCACACCGTTTAACCAATAATTACTTTCGCAAAAACTTGGGGCTTCAAATACATGGAGTTCTTCATCATCAGAAAACATTTCAACATAAAGTTTGTGAAGGCGCTTCTTTTGTTCAAGTTTGTGCGTTAGACGGTCTAGCTGGGAGCAACCCAGTGCCGCGTTGAGATTTGGCATTCGATAGTTGTAGCCCACTTGATCATGATAAAACTCCCATGAGTGAGGCATCTTAGCTGTGGTTGATAAGTGCTTTATAGTTGCCGCTGCGCCTGAATCATTTGTAACGACGGCTCCCCCGCCTCCGCAGGTTATAATTTTGTTTCCATTAAAACTGAATGTGCCGAAATCTCCAAATGTACCTGTATGCTTTTGATCAACAAATGTTCCTAGTGACTCAGAGGCATCTTCAATTAACTTCAATCTAAATTCTTTCGCCAACGCTACAAGCTCCGGCATGTAGGGCGCAAATCCAAGTACATGAACTACTATCAGCGCCGTAACTCTAGCGCCAGATAGCTTATTAACAAGCCCTTCTTCTTTAAGATAAAAACTTTCTCTTAAATAGTTTCTTAGCTTCTTTACATCTACGCAGAGCGTTTGCTCCGATACCTCAACAAAGTGTGGAACTGCACCACAGTACACAGCTGCATTGGCGGTAGCTACAAAAGTTAAACTTGGTAGCAATACTTCATCGCCTGCGGCAACGTTCGCCGCCAACAGCGCTAAGTGAAGGGCAGAAGTACCATTTACCACTGCTACACAGTTATCAGCTTTTACATAATACGCGAGTTTCTCTTCAAATGAGTTGACGAACTTTCCGGCAGTCGAAACCCAACCGGTCTCGATACACTCCTTTACGCCTTCGAGCTCGCTCGAATCAAACTTTGGCTCATGGATAGCTTGAACTGAGCTATCGCTAAATGTGTTTCGAATTTTTTGTGCAAGAGTTTTTTCAGTCACTCCAAAACCTCTATTCGACCTTTTTAACAAGATAAAAGGATTTTGTTTTTGCAAGTGGAGCAACTTGATCAGAAATTCGCTCCACCCCTTCGACCAAAAAATTGGGGATAAAAGTCGATATGTAAGTTGGAATAAAAAAAGTTGGCAGCCTCTTAACTATTTCAAATCCATGCACTCCCAAAATCTTGTTAAGCTCTGCTGGTGGATGATTAAAGGTTTTGCCACCCAAGAACGGAGACGGCACCAAACTTCTGGGTGACCAATTAAATGCGTCAAAGATCAGATGGCCGTTCTTTTTTAAAACACGCGAGGCCTCTTTAAAAAAAACACTCAAGTCTTCAAAGTGAAAACAGAATCGGCTCATAACCCATAAATCAATGGTCTCATTGGCAAGTGGCAATTGATCCGCCGAACAGACTAAATATTCACTGGCCCCGTAGCTTTTGGCCACTTCGATCATTGAAGGCGAAATATCTGCAGCAATGATGTTATTCGAAAACTTCTTGAGATTTGGTATAAATCGCCCTGTACCAACAGGACAATCTAGTATGAGTGATGCACTGTCTATTTTGGCAAGAGTCAGCAACTCCTCTAGAGCTGAGTTTTCTTTTTTTGCGACGTATCGGCCGCCCAGCCTTTGGAATCTTTTCCAATCGTAAATATCGACTACTTCGGATTTGCTATAATATATTCTCTTCGTTTCTTCCTGCATTCAATACGACTCCAGATCGGGCAAAATCCAACTGGTCTCTCCATTTACTTTCAAAACCCGAGGGAGGAAACCGCGTGGTAAAATTCTCTACGATCATGGCATTAGACGCGAGTTGAATCTTTTTTTCAATCACAGACTGCATAGTTTGAGCCAAATGAGCAGCGTTGCCGGGTTCAATATAAAGGGTATTGGTCACCCCCTTATAAAACTCTTTAAATACTTCTAAGTCGGAAACTATAACCGGGACTCCAAACAGCGAGGCCTCCAAAAATACACTGGGAAACACATTTGTGCCCCACTCAGCGAGGTACGGAAATACAAGGCAATCAACCTTTGAAAAGAATTCACTGACTTGCACATCACCTTCGACAACATGGCCATCCCCAGCTGCTTGCACCACCACCTTGCGCGGTCCGCGCGAACTAAAGGCAAAGTGAAAATCACAACGGATGCCCTTATTCTTTAAAATCGTGAGTGCCTCTAAAATATCTTCTACGCCCTTTACCGGATAGGTGTGTCCAATGTACCCGAACGAAATTGTTTTCTTGTTTTCAATAGGCGCAAGTTTCTGTGGTGGACCACTAAGTGGAGCCGAGTTTGGAATCACCTCTAACTGCATTCCGCTCCCGGCGTATTTGATAATAGTTTGCCTTTGCCTCTCTGTGGCCACGACAACATCGCCCTTCCACAAAGGAGCAAGTCGAACCCAGAAAGTGTTATTTATAATCATTCTGAGTAAAGTTTCTGCAGGCTCCGTCATCAGAAGCCTCGTTAGAATTGCCCATTTAGGGGCTTGCCAACACATCCCATCAACCCAAACGATCACTCGACCTTTAAAACCGAGGGTTAAAAGGGGAACCGCAAAAATCTGAGCCGCTGTTGGGATCTTCAGTACGACGGTTTTAACCCTGTTTTCACGAGAGAGCTTTCGCAGCTGTAAAATCCGATTAAGACTAAAAAACGAGAAGAAAGTTGCAGTTTTGGTTTCGGCAGAAACCAGCGAGAGGACCTTATAGCCATTTTTTTTTAGCGTCTTCACCAAATGGAGATAAGCGTTTTTTTCACCAGAGATTTCGGCTTCTTGCCGCAACGGAAATACAATCACAGTGTCATCGCTTGAATCGTATTTCTCTTTAAACAACGCCGTTTCTCCCACTCTGCGGCTGAAAACCAGATGCGTGACACGTTTAGTCAAATAACACCCTGTGAATTGTTTAGGCTTGTCGGCACTTCTATTTTAAACAGACTGACTTTGCAATAGCAAAGTTACAAAACCCTGTGGAAACGCAATGTACAAGATAAGAGAATGTTTAGCGAAAATGGAATTTCAGCAAATTTTTAAGGCCTTGAAGTACGCCGGCTGGATCGCCTTTGGGCTCTATCTGTTTGCAACAACTTCCGCAATTTCTCGCAGGGCTGAAACCTTCGCCGACCTTAACACGCAAAGCTCTGACGGCGTGAATTCTATGGCGGTACTTGAGCGAACCAATTGGATTTCTAGCAACGGTTTTATCTCAAATGGCCCTCTCTATTATCGGTTGGCACGCACTTTCCTTTATTTTGACCCCACCTACCAGATGGGCTTTGAAAAATATAGCGCTTCAAAAGATCGGCACGAACATTTCGCACTTATGCTCGTCGCCCTGCTGAGTGTTGCCGGGCTTTCGCTGCTCTGTTCGTATATTGGCTCCCCACCTTGGGCTCGAGGATGGACCTCGTTGTTTTTGATGTTCTGCTTACTGTCTTCGTCGGAGCTTTGGCTTTGGACGATTTTCATCAATCACCCAGATACGCTCCTGACACTTTTACTTTCAGTTGGCAACGCTCTTATACTCTATGCATTCACCTTAAAGTCTGATTTCAAAAATCCCTTGATATTGGCGGGAGCGACTTGGGGGCTGGCCCTTCTGTCAAAGACCTCGGCGCTCTTATTTTTATCCGGAGCGCTACTGGCGGCGCTGTCTCTCGCATATGAAAAAGGTTGGCGAAAACAAGATTTCTTAAATTACGCACGCTCTTTTTTATTGGCCTTAGTTCTTACATATCTGTTAGTCGGCTTTCCTCAATCTCTAGATTTAAAGTTACTCTATGAGTTCATCAACTTTCGGGCCGAAAAGGCAGGGCGAGTGACGGCGGCCTGGGACATACCCTATTGGAGTAATCTGTTTCTAAGAACGGCGATAGTACCCGTATCTGCTGTATTGGGGATTTCTTTGTTTCAATATCCAAATCTTAAACGATTGAGCTTTTCACCCACGAGGGCTTTATTGGCTACAGTGGCCATTCCGCTTGCGGGTTTTTTGTCTTTGTTACCGATGGCTTACCCCGACTACAGGCAGCACTACATACTGCCGGTCGTAGGTACATTGTTGGTGAGCTCTATTTTTGGTGTGATTTTTATCTTACAAAAGGTATCCAAAACTCCATTGGGACCTAGGGCGCTTGTCTTACTTAGAACCTTCGCCGTGTCTTTAATTGTTTTCGCAGCCTTACTGTCGCTGCGCTGGCAAAGTCAAAAGGCGGGCCCGTACCTAAATGTTGACTATCAACTCCGCAATGACGCTGAGAAAATTAGAAGCTTTTTCACCGCCGAAAGGGCAAAAGGGAAAACCTTTCTCTTTGACCCCTACGTACCGATTGATCTTCGAATCCATCCAACTTTGACTGAGCCGACTAACTTTACTAAGGATTTGGTTAGCGAGGTGATCGATGCGGACTACTATATTTCTAGCTACCCCTATTTCAAAAGATTCGTATTTGAAAGTCCGAAAGGATGGCAACTTGCCGTTATGTCTGAAGATCGCTTTTTTAAAAGCAAAGAATTCTATACACCACAAATTAACAATGAGCAGACCTTTGAAGACGGCAAATATTTCAAGTGGGATTTAGCTGTCGACACTCAAACTGGTTTCAAAATCTGGAAAAGGAACTTAAAAATTCACTTTTCTTCAGAGCAACAGCGCCATGATCTTTCGGAGCTGATTCCTTCGCTGAAGTCTTCTGAAAATGTTCTCGTCAGAAAGCGGTTTGCTTCACTCCTAAACAAAAGTTTGAAGTCTACTTTAAATGCCGAACCAAGAATTTTGAAAAATGTTTTTAGCCCTTCTTCTATTGAAGATCTTCAGCTCATCAACTGGAGCAATGCTGATATTAGTCTTCAAAGTGGGGCTTTTTCAGTTTGGGCGAACATAAAAGATTTAAGTTCGCCTAATAATATTTTGCTTTCGGTGCGCTCTGATTACGGAACACCAAGGTCTTTATATTTAGATAGAAATGGCGCTAACGGTGCCTTTTCATTTATTTTTGCCGGCCATTACATAGATGCCAGCAAACTAAAGATCATCACGGGAAAGTGGCACCACTACGCAATATCTTGGTCTGAGGGGCTCCAACAGTTGTTCGTTGATGGCACATTAATCAGCGAGGCAAAGCATGTACTTCCCAATAATCCGGCTCGATATATTGCTTTTGGTCATTTAGGAGAAGGGACACAAGAGGGCTTCTGGAACGGAAGTTTTGCTGAACTGCACTGGTTCAACCGTAGCCTAAACTACGATGAAGTTTTGGCACTCTTTAAGGTAGGATTTGAATAGCCAGTGTAACATCTCTATTTCTGATACGTGAAAACTCCATGAGCAAAAAAATTGTGGCAAACCCTGCCAACACCATAAGGGCCACTGCTAGCCAGAGCGGGGCAAGCCAAATTGAAGATATGGCAATGCTGTTTAACAGCGTCAGCAAAAAATATAGCCTTTTGGGACTTATCAAAGAGAGCTGCCCTCTTATCGCAAGCTTGATGAGCCCTCTCAGATTGTACTTTCCGCGCCCAAGATTTCTCTCAATAAAATGGAACTCAATAAATTCTATTCTACAATCCGAAAACTCTCGAAAATTCAGCCTAACAAAATGAGCCAACCACGGCTGCTTGGTTATTGCCGATACCACTTTCTTTGAAAGCAATCGAAAGTAAACTGGCTGCATCGACAGATCAACGCCTGCAAATAGTCTGCAGCTATAGTTAAATAAAATACTCAATATCTTCCTAACACCAAATATTTCTCTTTGATTTCTCACTCCTTGAACGATATCCGCACCCGCTAAGAATTTGCCTATCATCTCTTTTGCAACACTCAGTGGGTGGGTACCGTCAATGTCCATCATAATAACCGCATCGCCAGTGCAATTCATTAAACCAAAAAAGACCGCAGGCCCTTGTCCAAATTTGTTGTTAATAAACAGTCCATTTATCGAACTGTCACTACTCGCAATTGTTTTTATTACGTTCCTCGTATTGTCGGAGCTATTATCTTCTACGAAGAGAATAGACACGTTATACTCTTCTGAGTTCAGTACTGTTCGAACATTTTGAACAAACGGTCTTATGTTTGCCTCTTCATCTCGAACAGGGACGAGTAGCGTAATTGTAGGTTTTATGGTTGTTTCTATTGCCATAGAAAGACTAGGTTACCTGAAAGTTCTTCCAGTTCGGAAGAATAAATTTTTTGATGAGAAACTCTACTAATAAAGCCACAACTACGAACTGATAGATAGAATAGTTAGTATTCCCACCACCTGAATGCATAACAATTGCCGCTAGAGAGGTCGTCGCTGCGACGGCTGTCAGTTTTAGGGGGAAAAAACTTTTATTCCAGATTAAAAACATCAGTATCGCAAAACAAATGTAACCAGAAACGAAAACCCCAGCTCTAAGATTCAACACCTGAGCGGAAATCTCCGGAATTTCTGTTAGCGTTCTATTAATTCTCTTAACTATGATTTCCAAAAACCATATTGGATCAGCAAAAATGTCTCCTAAATATTTCTCTTTTACAATTTGCGTGAATTCAGGAAGTTCTTCGAACTTCCTGTAATAAACACCATGCTCATCGTGTGATTCTAGAAACTGTAAACCAGACGAATGCAAATGAAGCCCCAACTGAAATCTTTCATTCAGAATTGGGAAAGCATAATCATAAGCCCAAGCATCGCTCCACTTGTGACCGTATTTTGTATCAAAATCACCTAAGCCCAAGTTCAAAGGATGCCATACCCGATGCACTCTGCTCGGATTGATCTCAAGTGGAATTCCTCCCGAAGCTTTCACAAAGGCTACAGCTTGACGCTGTTTAAAATCAAAATAGCCACTCCAAACACTAGTCACTAGGTTCAACGCAACTAAATACCCTAGTGCCAAAAAAATGCGCCTCTTCCAATTAAAATGTCTGTAGAATGCCAAAACAAGCAGCACTACGAATGAAATTGCCATTGGCTCACTACGTATTTGCCTCGCGCTACCAACTAAAACTGCCAATCCTAAAATCAGAATTCCTACCCGCTTCCAATCAAGTCTTTTATTCAGCAACAGAGGCAGAAGAAGCGAAATCGCAAACAGATTGGATGTTACTATCCAACTAAAGACATTCTCTTTTACGTAGACCTCGTAAAGTTGAAATGGATTTGATCCTAAAAGTATAACCAGTATCGAACCAAGCAGAGGCCTTGCGCACAACCAAAAAGAGACAAAGAGTGCAATGAGACTCAATGTAAAAAAAAGTGAATTAGCATATTTTACTGTCAAGCGTTCGAGGCCCCAGCCTATTAGTACCGATGGCCAATACAAAAACAATTTACCGAGTTCTCCCGCACGATAAGTGTGATAGATCTCCATTCGAAGACTGGGCCCAGTTTCGGCAATTAGTTTTTCAAATTCAGCTTGATTTGTAGGTCGCTGCGGTACTGCTGAAGTTAGCGGAAAGTAACCCGAGCGATAGAAAAAATAAAAGAAGTCTTTCATTTGATCTGAATAAAGCCCAGAACTACCAGTAACCTGTGCTTTGGAATCAAATCCCTTTTCTTGATCTACAAAGAAAAATGAAAACTGCCACAAAACGATGAGAGTAATGCCCAAAAAGAGATACTTTTTTTTTGAAAGTTGCATCTAAACCAAGTCGTCTTTGAAATGGCTGCTATAGGCAATCTGAGCATGTTCATAATCATCCATTCGCCCTATATCTAACCAAAACCCTTCGATCAAATATCGCGTTATTGGAGTGTGACTAGCTATTAACCTAAGGATGAGATGATCCATGCCAAAAAAAGTATTGCTGGGAATTTGTTCGAGCAGCTCCGGCCGGAAGTAATATATACCCGCAATGATCTCGGTCAAAAAGTCAGGTTTTTCTTCGACGGAAACAACACGATTGTCTTTAACTTCTACACTGCCAAAGTTAAATGGGGTTCGAATCTGCTTAGTTGCAACGGTCAAAAGCGTTTCTTCTTTTTCGGCAAACCTAATTAGATCATGAAAGTCTACCGAGGTAAGAATGTCTCCGTTCATGACTACAAAGGGCTCCGTCAGTTTATCGCGAAGCAATGTGAGCGGGCCACACGTACCTAAGGGCTCTTTTTCTTTACTAAAAATTAACTTTGCACCGTAGCGAGAACCATCGCCAAGAAAGGACTCTACATAGTCAGCCATGTAATTTGTAGCAATATAGATCTCGTCTACACCCTGCCGAACCAAGTTGGTAATTTGAATCTCCATTATCGACTTCTCACCTATAGGAAGAAGTGGCTTTGGAATTGCCTGGGTAAGCGGACGGAGTCTTTTACCAAGCCCTCCAGCTAAGATAACTGCCTTCATAGGGCAATTTCTAGCCAAAACCCTTAGGTTTTACAAATAAGTTTGGACCTATGGCGACCTGATGTGCGCAATGCGGCAGATTGAACTGAAGCAATGAGTATGATAACTGTCTGAAAAAGGTGTCACTATTCTTGGGAACTTTCCGGCTTCCACTATTCACTTCCTATTACAAAGAAATTCCTAAGGACAAGGACAGTCTGTTTTTTAGAAGATTGCCAGTCGAAGTGCTTGATAATTCTTCCTTGGGTTATCTATACCAGGTTACCAATCCTGAAAATCATAAGTTTATCGAAGAGGCCTTCAAGCTTGGCAGCACGTTTTACAACACCCAAGGCGATGAATCTTTCCCTCAAGGCGCCCACAACATTGCGCGTCACAGAGACTTTGTCGATAATATGGCGCGAGTATTGGGTATCGAGACCTTCGCTGGTTTGAGGATTTTAGAGGTTGGCTGCGGCCCCGGCCACCTCTTGAAGCTACTTAAGGATGAGGGGGCTGATGTTATGGGCTGCGACCCCGGCCCTTACGGTCACTTTGCAAAAGAACACTTGGGGATTGAGATTCTTCAAAAGACATTTGATGCAGATCTAATTGAAAGTGGCCTATTGAGAACGGGTCATTTTGACTTAGTTATTAACTTTGCATTGTTAGACTTACTGAGTGACCCAGTTTCTTTCTTAAAACTTTCAAAGGACCTGCTAAAAATAAACGGCAATATTGTCTGTGGGGTGAGAGACTTTGAACCTTATCTTAAACTAGGGAATCCACTAGGAATAAACCCAGAGCACCAGTATTACTTTACCTCAAAAAGTTTGAGCTATATTTTCGAGCTAGCGGGCCTATCAAATATAAAGATTCTCAGTTCGCAATATGGCCTTGGCCTTGTTGCAACTGGGTCTCGGCCCGTGGCAGATATATTAACGACATCGGAAGACAAGGCATTTCCGAAATCTAACGAACAACTGAGATCCACGAAAGAAATGAAGTCTCCTCGCATCGAGGGTTTACATGATGGCTATTTTTCTCGAACAAATCAGTTTGTAAATCGCCTACAGAATCGTCTCATGAATTTAATGAATAAAAATCTCGCTATTATGGGCGGAAACTTAGACACTGCAAACTTATTTGCTCTTTTGAATTTCGACAATGTTAATACAAGAATATTTGAACAAGATCACCAATACGTGGGTAAGTTTATACCCGGTGTCTCCGAGCCAATATTTCATGACGATTTAATAGACGAATTTCAGCCAGATGAAGTCTGGATTATGCCCCTCGGTTTTTGTGATAAGATAGAAACTAATCTTCGCAAAAAATACAGTATTCAAGTGCCAATGGTTAAGATGAACTCAGCGCCCTCATCAGAGGTATTAATTGAGTCTTAAAGTTTTCAGCTTAAACGAGCGAGAACTGTGGACCGATGCTCTTAGTGAACTCGAGACGCACCTCAGGGATGTTTACTTTACCCCCGACTATTACCAACTTCACCAAAATTACGGGGATGGAGTCGCAGAGTGTGCCCTTTATAGCGGGGCATCCGGATGCCTAATTTATGCCTACTTAAAAAACCCCATCCGCCCCCTAGGGTACGATCTTCCTAGCGAGCATTATGACATCCAGGGGGCCTATGGTTACAACGGGCTTGCGGGCTCCTTAAGCGACCACAATGAATTATCTAAGTTTCATTCAGAGTTTTCGAACTATTGTCGAGACTCTAACATTGTCGCAGAATTCACCCGATTTCATCCTCTCATTGAAAATGTAAATTACTCCCGCGACCATTTGTCTGTTCGCAAAAACAGGAGCACCGTCAAAGTCATCCTAGATCGATCATTTATTGAGATTCAAAAAGAATTTTCTGATAGTTGTAGAAGAGCCATCAGAAAGGCTGAGAAAAACGGAATAAAGATTACCACTCATACTAGCAGTTTTCATATTGCGGATTTTAAACGGCTTTACAAAGCGACTATGGATCGAACACGCTCTCGGCCCTACCTGTACTTTAGCGACAGTTATTTTGAAGAGCTTTTTAGAGTGCCGAATCTCGTTCAATTTTGCGCATGGCTAGATGATAAGGTTGTAGCAACCTCTCTTTGTTTTTTAAGCACTCCATTCTTTCATTACCACCTTGGCGCGTCCGCCACGGAGCACTTATCAATGAGGCCGAACAACTTACTATTTCAAGAGATGATTTCGTTTGCGAACGCACGCGGTGCTAAACTACTGCACCTGGGTGGCGGCAATACAGCATCGCCGGACGACAGTCTATTCAAATACAAAACCAGCTATTCTCATGCCCTTTGTGATTTTTATGTGGGATACAAAATTCACGACGAAGAGACTTACAAGAATCTCTGCGACGAGTGGGATCGTAAAGCAAACTTACCTAAACTCAACACTGAAGTTCTCAGGTATCGTTCATCGATTTGACTTTTTTAATCGCGTTTTTACAAACGCGATGGCCTGAAGCGGCGAAAGATTCGGTACAGAAAGAATTCCAAATTCTCTTTTGTATACCCACACTAGGACAGCTTTTAGTCCAACTAAGCTAATCCCTTGAGAAATCGCGGCACCGTAGATTCCCAAATTTGGTATAAGAGCCGCAGAAAGTGCTAGATTCAATCCCGCAAAACACCACATCCACTTGGCAACCGAGTTTTGCTTGCCGACCACATACATGATGACAATGATAAATCCAGAGAGACTACTTAAAAAGAATGACGTTGTGAGTATTCTTAATACACCAGAGGCCTCTACGTACTCGGATCCGAACAGCGACAATAACGGTTCTGCAAAAATTAAAATTGCAAGATAGGCTGGAGTCGTAAACCAAAATATGGCTGAAGCGACCTGAGAGACAAACTTCTGAATAGCCACTTTGTTGCCTTCAGAATGAAGCCGCGAGAATGTGGCGACTCCCACAATTGTCATTGCTTCGTATACGAACTGAATCATCTCCGCGCCGCGAGCGGCCGCTACGTAAATACCAACATCATGTGAAGGCCTGAGTTTTCCTAGAACTAACACTTCGCCTTTACTGAGCAAAATAAACCCCAAGCCGCTACCGACAAGTCCGATCGCAGGCGCAAACCACTGTTTGATTTCAAATGTTGGCTTTGCTTCGTTTAAATGAAGTGGCTTTTCTACTTTGTAAAGAGCAACGTAACCAACAATGAGTGTTACAATCCAAGCTATTAAGTTGATGTATGCAGCTTCCTCTACGTTTACCGATTGATGCCATGTAACCCAACCCAGTAATAAAAGTAAGATACCACCCGGGTAGACAATGTTTTCTGGAATTTGCGCCCAGATCGGATGGTGCATCGATCTAATAATGGCCTGGCGCACTTGCCCCGCAATGATCAAGGGGAGAGTCAAGAACATGAGTGCAAAAACATAATGATCAGATTGCGCAAAAAAAGTAGTCGCAAATATTGTGACGAGCGCGATAAGAAGTGAGCTAGTGGTGCTAGACACATGAGCAAAGCGAAGAATTCCTCGCAATCGACCCTTGTCATTTTCGTTTAAAAATTTTGGGATGAATCGCAAAAGAGTGTGGTCTAAGCCCAAAATTGCAGGCAGAGATATCACTGAAATGACTGTTATCGCATAAGAGTAGACGCCATATCCCTTCGCCCCTAAGATCCTTGCTAATAATAGGCCAACAAAAAATCTCAGCGCGTGCCCGCTACTTCGAACCAAGAAGGAATACGCACTACTTTTGTATATCCCGTTCACAGTTTTTCACTCGTTTGACTTTTGACCAACTGGCCATGAACACTCGCTTCATGCCAACTTGCAAGTTTTTGAGCAGTGACATCGCTGAGACTGCTAACAACCTTATCGGCTCCAGCTTCTTTAAGATTTTGGCCGATTCGGTCTAGGCCCAACGTTAAGCCAACGTTGGCAGCCTTAGAAGCCTGCACACCGGATATGGCATCTTCAATAATAATAACGTCAGACGGACTACAAGAAAATTCTTTGATCAACTCCGAGAACATATCGGGATGTGGCTTGCCTCTTAAGTGCCTCTCCTTGATAGTGTTGCCATCGTAAATCTTTTTAAAGTATTTGGTTAGGCTGGCCCTTTCTAGCAAATATCGGCAGTTTTTGCTTGAAGACGCCACCGCAAGGTCAATACTTACGCTACTTAAGTGATTGATTAAATTTTCACAATCTTTGAAAACTTCGACACCCAACTCGTCGATTAGATCCAAGAAGATTCTGTCTTTCTTGTTACCTATACCGACCACTGATTCAACTGACTGATCTGTATCTTCCCCGTGTGGCAGCTCAATATCTCGTGAGCGCAAGAAATTCCCGATTCCGACAAGCCTGGGTTTTCCATCGACATGTTCGTGATAGTCGGAGTCAATTCGAAACTCTTTAAAGGTCTCACCCTTTCTCTGCGATCTCTTGGCAAGCATCTCATCAAAGACACTCTTCCACGCTCTTGCGTGTACGACCGCTGTGTTTGTTATTACACCGTCCATATCAAAAATAACCAGTTTAAACATTAGGGCGTAACGCCTATTCGCATGCGTTCGATGGCTTTGCTCGAGGAGGTTGTCCATTCGCGCGTAAAATAGACGCAGCCGCCAGCTTTTTCTACGGCCTGCTTTTCAAGCTGAAAGTTAGGATTAACTTGTTGATCTGGCGCTTCGTACTCGTCACCTTTTGCAAAATAGTTTGGCTTTAACATCTCAATTGTTGGAACAGCAGATGGCCACTTATTGATTGCAACCCAACTTACTGCACCAAGCCCTGCAATCAACTCGGCACGCTGTTTCGCAGGAAAAACAGGACGGTTTGGGCCTTTGTTAATGAACTCGTCTGGCGTAATGGTAGCAATGAGTACATCGGCTGCTTTTCTGGCTGATTCGAAGTGCCGCAAATGCCCGGCATGCAAAACATCGAAGCAACCGTGACACTGCACCACAGTTCTACCCTCAGATTTCACCTGCTCTACAATGGCAGCAAGTCTATCGAGAGTGACCACCCTGTCTCGTGAGCTGATTGGCAAGGTAGTGGTTGACGACTTAGGTAGTACTTCGAAGTAGAATTTGGCCATCTTAGCCATTTCATTATTGTAGTCGTTCTTATCTTGAATAATTCTTCTCTCTCTTTCGCCTAGATTAGCGAGCTTCTCTTTTTCAGAAAACAGAGTCTCAATCTTAGTGACCAAATCCTCCGAATCGCTGGCTCGAAAAAGCTGATAAGGCTCACATATCCACTCTCGGTTTTCGCAAACATCTGAAACCACAACAGGCAGCTTCATAGCCATCGCCTCCGCGGTGCTTGCGGCTATTCCGGCGTCGGAGAGTGAGGCAGAAACGTATACGTCTGAAACTGTCAAAAACTCTTTGAGCTGTTTCATATTGTATCCGCCTAAAAAACTGACTCTTTCAGCAATATTCAACTCTTGCACAAGGGCTTTGAGATTTTCCGTCTCTGGTCCTCGCCCAGCAACAAGCAGTTTTACAGATGGATGCTTTTTTTCAAGAAGCGGAATCGATTTAACGATCGTTGCAATATCGTAAACATCATAATGGTTCCGAGTACTAAGGATAACAGGGAACGCATCATTTAACTCGTAAGACTTTTGGAGTTCTCTTCGTTGACCTAAATCTGGTGTGAAGTCCACCGTATCAATACCAAAATTAATCCTCTTTATTTTTTTACGGTCGGCTCCCAGATCTACCATAGCTTCTATCATGTGATCGGCGTCGGTTGTAACCATCAATGACTTTTCAAGAACCCTTTGGACCAATCTTTTCTTAGCTATGTTGTTTCGGTTCGTAAGAATATCGGAGCCCCAGGCTGTGCTTACAATAGGCGCCTTATCTTGAAGTAGTGCCAGCAAGCCGTAAAATCCAATGTAATGTACATGAATTAAATCTGGTTTCGTCTCTCTAACGACTGCGCGTATTTTTACAGCCGCCCTAGCGAAATTCCAGAGTTTACTTTTGGACCCTCCAAGCTCAATCACTTCTAAGCCCATTTCTTGTCTTAACTTAGAATCAATTGTGTCAAAGGTTGCCCAAGCAACCTCAAATCCTGCTTTCTTAAAATACTTAATCCACTTGATGCTATGAATAGAGGATGAAGCTAAAAACAAAAGTTTCACAATGGTCTCCCAAATTAAATCATTTCAACATTTCTATCAGTGACAACCTCGGTCGCACCCGGTGGCTTAGCCGGCAGAAGGGGTGCAGATCTACCAGAAACCGCAACAAGTTCCGCAGAGCCACCCAGTTTCTTCACCAACGACTGAACGCCTCGAAGTGCTAACGGTCGATTGACAAAGGATAATACAGTTAACCAAATTACCTTTAAATCTAAAAAAAGGTTCTGATGTTCTACATAAAGCAGGCCCAGACGGCTCTTCCAAGGTCTTACTAGTTGATTGTAAGCGATATTAGCATCTTCGTAGCCCTCAAGAATGTTGGCTAAATCGAAAAACACAACAGAGGATAGATCCGTAACGCCCGGTTTAATTGTAAGAAGTTTTTTTTCTTCGTGGGTGTATATCTTGATTTCTCTTTGAACGTTTGGGCGAGGACCAACTACCGAAAGATCGCCCATTAAAACATTTAAGAACTGTGTTAGCTCATCAACTTTAAATCGTCTTATTAAATGGCCTACACGAGTTATTCTGGGATCATCTTTTTTTGTCGAGTCCACTTGATTTGCGTGAGCGCCTACAACCATCGTGCGGATTTTGATCATTTTAAAAGGTAGAGCGTTCTTACCAACTCTCTCTGACAAAAAAAAGGGGCTTCTTCGGTCATGCCTATACACGGCAAAAAGGGCTACTAATAACAATGGCGACGTTAAAATAAGTGCAAAAAATGAAAAGAAGATATCAAATAGCCGTTTCATTTCTTACTCGCTCTTGGTTGGTATTAAATATGGAATCAATCTCTGATAGTTCCGCCGCTTCCAAACTGAAACATTCGGCTCCCCAATTTGACTCTAGCTGCTTGAGCGATTTCACTCCGGCAATACAAACGTCGATTGAAGATATCTGCTGGAGCCACCGAATTGCCACTGCAGAGACTGAAACGCCGTACTTGAGGGCATACTGTGTTAGCTTCGCAGCTCTTTCGACATTTCGCCTAAAATCCTCACCGATGAAGGCGGGCAGCCTGTGCCTGCGATCTGTTTGAGGGAACTGTATATCTTGGTTTTGAAACTTCCCCGAAAGCAGCCCTCGTTCTAAAACGCCATAAGCGAATGTTTTAATATTGTGGCCCCTTAAAAATCTCAGGTAAGAACCCTCAGCCTTTCGCTGTATCAGGCTGTATTGAAACTGCGCCGCTGAAATTGGATGGAGTTTTTGAATCTCTTCTAGATCTTTTAAGGCAAAATTCGAATAGCCGAACTCTCTTATTTTGCCGGTTTTTTGCAGGCCCACCAAGGTCTCAATCAAGAGCTCTTTTGGCACTTTCGGGTCAGGGTAGTGGACAAATAACAAAGGCACTGAATCTATTTGAAGCCTTCTAAGGCTGCCCTCAACGGAAGCTACGATGGCGCTAGGCTCAAGATTTACTTCCGTTACTGCACGCTCTTTGTCTTTTTGAAAGAAGTCGATTCCCACTTTTGTTCCAATGGTGACATCATGGCGCTTCGAGCCCAAATATTTTGAAAGGCGCTCTTCAGAAAGACCCAATCCATAGATGGGGGCCGTATCAAAGTACTTAACGCCAATCTCGACTGCTCTGACGATGGCCTCACCAATGTCTTGAATATCAACATCCCCCCAATCTGTGCCGCCAAGTGGCTCACAGCCAAATCCCAGAGTAGGAAACTCCAGATTTATCGAAGAGGGTTGTTGCTGCTTCATAACTGTTATTCTTTAGTGAAGATTCTTTTTGGGCTCAGATAATATAAATACCATCTGCCAGGCCATAAGATTAAGAAGTGGAATTTTGAGCAAGATCTCGTCTATCTTCTCTGTTACTTTAAGAACTGGTTCAAAAACTTTTGTTCCGATAAACGGGATTGCACCCAAGGAAGCCAAATAGAAAAATTTCACTTCGACTTTGTTGAAATAGTTTTTTGCTAAATTCAGCTCGCGCAGAGTGAGAATATGATCGGTCTCCCACTCGGTTCTAAGCTTTGGTGTCATTTTGCGATAGAGCTGAATGACAGGATTGTAGCCCAGAGCCTCCATGGCCATAATCGAGCCGGTTGGCTTAACAATTCGGGCCAGCTCCTTCCAGGCCTTTCGAATGTCTAGATGGTGCAATACGCCGTTACAGACGACAACATCAAATGTGTTATCTTCAAAGTCGGTGTTTTCGGCATCGCCAACTACGAATTTTGCATTGGTAAAACCGTTTGATTCAAGGAGCTCTTTCGCAGTTTCGACCTCTTTGCTAGAAATATCGATTCCTGTGACATTGGCCCCCATCTGGGCAAGATTCAAACTTGTTTGACCCAAGCCGCAACAATAATCGAGCACTTCTTTACCTTTGCAGTTCTTTCTGAGCCACTCGTTTTGGTAATCGACACTCTTTTTGACAATGCTGTAGAAGCGCTTATTAGAATATTTGGCCAAATACTCCTCTTCAGACATATTTTTTCGATCGGCCTCTCTTTGGTTATGAAAATTCGCCTCTTCCTTTTTGCGCTTTATTTCTGTTTGATCTGAATTCAGCATTGATTCCTCTTTTGTAAATGTTGTGGCCCTCAGAGTCTTTTCGTTTTTAGCCCCTACCAATACCGCCTCGAGCCTCTAAATTTTTGTCGCCTAATCATCGCCTCGTTTAAATGGGCAAACTACCAATTCATTCGAATCTGCGTCAACGACTGCCGGGCCCCGCGCCTATTATCTTGCATATTTATTTGGCGGCTGTTACCTGAATTGATCAATGGTCCAACCCTTTTTTTCACTCGTAATACTCTGCTATAAAGGCGGAAATGCGATAGTTCCATTTATTGAGAAGGCTCACCGTCTCCTTGGGGACTACAACTTCCCATGGGAAATAATACTCGTTGCCAATTATATGGAAGGAGTTGAAGACCCAACCCCGGAAGTAATGAGGAACATTGCAAAAAAGTTGAACAACTGCCGAGTATTAACCCTCTCGAAAAAGGGAATGATGGGCTGGGATCTTAGAAGCGGAATGTCGGTAGCTAGGGGCGAATACGTTGGGGTTATCGACGGCGACGGGCAGTTCCCTATAGAGGCCTTGGCATCTTGCTTAGCCAAGATTCGCCTCGAAGGCCTAGACTTGGTAAAAACATATAGAGTTCGGCGCGATGATGGTCTGTACAGAAAGCTTATATCAATTGTTTATAACTTTCTCTTTAGAATGCTCGGGTTCGGTGACCTCAAAGATGCCAACTCGAAACCTAAAGTGATCCGACGCGTCAAGTTTGAAGAGATGAGGCTTTGTGCCGACGACTGGTTTGTAGATGCGGAGATTATGATAAAAGCTCACCGGATGGGGCTGAAAGTAAAAGAGATACCGATTCATTTTAGTGCGCAAACTGATAGATGTTCATATGTTAAGCCGTCCGCGATCTTCGAATTTATCAAAAATCTGTTGGCAGCTCGTAATGGCCGATTCGGTCGCCCAAACCACGACACTTTTGATGGGCTTGGTTTGAATAAGCTGCCACACAGCCTAAAAAGGGACGCTACCGAGTCAAATAGAAATGACGGAAAAAGCCTCTTCGAATAGCTAATATGGGGAAACACCCTGACAGAGCCGATAACGAACTTCTTCTCACAAACTTATATAGAGCTCACGGCCCTATTGGCTACCTAAGAATTCGCTTCAGTTTCTCTGACAATTCCTAGAATTGTTTTTGAAAATACTAAGACAATTCCAAATATGAGTCCCAAAACAACGGCACTCGGGAATATGACAAGCACCTGTGGTTTAACTGGATCTTTGTGTGTATACGGAGCTTGGTCAACGTGCAAAGCTATCAAATAGCTCGATTTAAAATCAAAGGCTTCAAGCATTTTTAGCTGGTTCATTAGCTTGCGTACGGAATGGTCAAAGGACGCCGGATCCTTTCTGGCTTTAATTGCATTTATCTCAGCCCGCAATGCCTGACTGCCCCTAAAATAACTCAAATTCTCTGGCGAAGATAAGTCCGACATTTCGTCTGAATTTGCACTACTAAGCTGGCCATTTTCGACCAGTACAGTCTGCCGTGAACTAAAGGCCACTTGATCTGGCTGAACGAAAACCGAACGCGAAAGGCTTAGCCTGTTGGCAATACTTTCAGACTCTGCAAGTCTCGTTGTAGCACTCTCCCACTCTCGCTTTATCAGTTCATTTTTTAACTGAATCTGTTTTTGTAATGTCGCTCTTTTGTTCTCAATAGATTTTTCCATAAACGAAACGGCCGAGCCCACGATCTGCTCATTGGCAAGGGTGGCTAATTCAAATAGCCACTTCTCAGTCATTTTAGGTTCGTGAAAATCCATTGAAACGACATAGGCCTTGATATCTGGCCCCTCCCCTATGGGCGACATCGAAATCTTTGAATCAAACCTTTGGTAGAAAACTTCAGTTACCTCCTCAGGTTCCACGTCAACAGGCAACTGACCGGTCAAATGGTGATACAGACCCTTTTTATCAAAGTACTCTCTTCTAAGAGTTTTTGAACCAAGGGCACCTACAGCCTGCTGAAAGAGATTTCCATTAGGACGGAATTCATTTGGTACGCCAAGCATAGACAATGTATCTAGCGAAGGAGCTCCTATTTGAAGTTCAGTGCGGTAGCGCCACTTAGTTAAGGATACATAAGCAGTTGCTAAAATTAAGGCCGCGGCTACCGATATCCAAATAAGTTTTTGCTCTCTCTTAAAGAGAATCAACAACTCTACAAGACCAATTTCCTCAGATAGTCCTTTTGAATTACCCATATCCCTACCTAACAGCCTCTGCGAATAAAGTTTTCTCTATTCTGTTTGAAAAGAATTTTTGCCGGATTTGGGCGACAATCTTATCAGTGGTCGGATAGTATTCGGACTCTAAAAATTTACTGGTCGGAGCTGGTGCACTCGGTAGCGTGACCCGCAAAGGAGCGCATTTGAAATGGTCAGGCCCAAGTTTTTCAAAAACGCTTGCTATTACCTCACCCGCTAGTCCGCAGTTCCCCCAACTTCCATCAATCGCGACGAGGCGACCTGTTTTCTTTACTGAACTCACAATTACATCTGTGTTGAGCGGATTAATCACCCGTAGATCTATAACTTCAGCAGATATTCCTTGTTTGGCTAGCTCAACACTTGCAAGTTCGCATAGCTGTGCCGAGTAACTGGCACCAACGAGAGTTACATCGCTTCCTGCTCTTCTCACCTTCGGGCCCACTTGCGAAAGATCCTGTTCGATCACAGGGCCGAGGTCATCTTTGAGGTCATACAGCCAACGATCATCTATAAACACTACCGGATCTTCGCAAAGAACACTTGCGATCAAAAGGTCTCGAGCATCAGAGGCGGTAGCCGGCATCACAACTCGTAATCCTGGCACATGTGCGTACCACGAATGAAGCGCCTGTGAGTGTTGTGCCCCCTGCTCGCCCCCGCGATTGATGATCCCGCGAATGGTAACCGATGGCCTCGCCTGACCGCCTAGCATATGGGCCCATTTGGCGGCTTGATTAACAATGGGGTCGGTCGCAAGCACCATGAAGTCGATGCGAGGATGTACCACCACAGGTTTGTATCCGCAAAGTGAAGCGCCAATGGCGGCTCCCGTGCAAGCGTTTTCAGATACTGGCGAATCAAGCACACGATCCTTACCAAACTTTACGTCGAGATCGGTCATCGAGTTACCAACATACCAAGGACTCCAGAGGCCCTGCCCAATAACAAAAACTTCTGGATATTTTTCTAAAAGATACTCAAAGCCCTTACAAATTGCCTCACCGTAGGAAGTCATATTATCTGCTCCTGAGCTTTACTAGAATAAACAATATCTAAAAGCATACTCTTCGCCGGATATGTTCCTGTATTTGTCTTCGCCCAAGCTGTTTCCACCTGGTCTTTTACCTCGATTTGTAATTTATCAAATTCTGCGCTAGTAAATTTGCCGCCGGCTACCAGAGAGTCGACGAGTCTTCTAACGGGATCGCGTCTCTTCCAAACATCAAGATCATCTTTGCGCCTAACTCCGACGTCTCGATCTTCACTTGGGCCAACATGCCCACGCCATCTATAGGTTATAGCTTCAAGAAAGACCGGCCCGCCGCCACTGCGACAATGCTCAATAAGTCTTCTACTGGCATCCGCAACAGCTACGATGTCATTACCATCGACGACTTCGCATTTTATACCAGCAGCCGCAGCGAACCGCGCCACTGTGTCTGTGGGCTGCCTTAGATCAATGTGCAAATGACTAGAAAACAGGTTGTTCTCGCACATAAATACAACGGGCAGATTGTACACTTTAGCTAAATTCAAAGACTCTTGAACAACGCCCTCTTCTGTTGCGCCATCTCCGAAAAATGCAACACCCACATCGAGATTTGAAGAGTCTTTCTTTCTCTGGCCATCCATTTTTGCGGCAAGTGCCGCACCCACTGCCAACGGCACCGTGCCCGCAACAATAGGAACAGTCCCCTTGAGGCCCTGCTTCTCAGCATACAAGTGCATGGAGCCACCAAATCCTTTTGAACACCCTTCTAGCATGCCCCGCACTTCGTAAAATAGTTCATCTAAAGGCGCACCTGACGCCAAATAATGCGAATGTGATCTATGGGCGCCAAACATCCTGTCGGAAGGTCGTATGGACTCACAAAATCCCACGGCTACAGCCTCTTGGCCTATAGCTAAATGGCACGGACAACTGATTGTTCCATCAACTACTTTGTCTGCTATTTTTTCTTCTGCGTATCGAATCACTAGCATTTTCTTAAGCCAGTGAGCTAATTGATTCGCTTCGTATGATTTTAGATCAATTGGACCCGAATATTCACCTGCTTGTGCAAGCCGGCCTAATCTTGGCAAATTTTCTGAGTTCTGCACATCACCCTCGTAATATTTCTATCGTTTATAAAAATTTCTGATGGTCTCGCTAACAAAGTCGACGTCGTCGTTACTGAGATACGGATGCATCGGAATCATCATGCAACGCTTAAACATTGCATCTGTATAAACTAAGTCAGACCCATCAAGGCCTAGCTTTTTCATATGGTGTACGGCCCGTCCGCCCCACTGAACAAGAGTGCCGACTCCCGCCTCGTTCAAGTAGTTTCGAAGTCCATCCCTGTCATCTGCTTCAAGTTCGTAATTTTGAAAAACATCATAGTGTTCTTTTTCAGATTCAGGTGCCGGTGGAAGCTGCAATTGTTTTAGCTCGCCCAACTGCGACTGATATCTAGATGCAATTTCTCTTCGTCTAGAAACATCTTCTTCATAATACTTTAGTTTTAGGTTTAAGATCGCCGCCTGAATATTATCTAAGCGAGAGTTGTAACCCCACATGACGATCTCGTTGTCTTCACCGCGACCGTGATCTCTCAGAGCACGCACCAATTTAGCTGTTTCATCATCGCTTGTCAGAACAGCCCCCGCGTCGCCAAAAGCACCCAATGTCTTGGCAGGATAAAAACTAATTGTTCCTGCTTTACCAAAAGTACCCGCGCACTTTCCGTTGAATTTTGAGCCTAAGGCTTGGGCAGCATCTTCAACTATTAATAGGCCATGCTTATCGGCCAAAGATTGAAGCGCTGCCATGTTGCAGGTTCTGCCATTAAGCTGAACAGGCAATATAGCTCTTGTTTTACTGGTAATTTTTTTCTCTACAGATTTTGCATCTAACATGTGATCTGGGCCACAATCGGCAAGTATTGGTTTTGCGCCAACAAAATGCACTGAAGAGGCTGTTGCAATAAAAGTATGCGAAGGCAGAATCACTTCATCCCCAGGTTGAACACCGCTAGCTTTAAGTGCAATCACAATGGCGGCTGTGCCATCGGCGACACCGAACGCATATTTAGAGCTGGTGAACTTGGCGAGATTAGCCTCGAACTCTTCGAGGTCCTTCTGCATAATGAAGGCGCCCCTCTCTGCAACGTCAGTAATTGTTGCGAGGATTTCAGCTTTGCGACTTTGAAAAACTGCTGGATAATTGAAGAAAGGTACTTTTCTATAATTCATAAATTATTGCCGCTTGTTAACAAACGGTTCCTTATTGTTTATTGGGCCTAAAAGTAGCCAAGTAGAGGTAGCCCTTCAAAGGCTTTCCTGGCATGCCACGCCTTGTCAGGCCCGGCGCGACCGCCTAGTGCTTGGGTGTCGCGAGCCGAAGAGTTTGCCCATTGCCATGATAGCGCTGACACGCGACAGGGGCGTATCCCTAAGTATGTTTGCAAATGCTTGAATAAATAAGCCCAACCCAAAATCCATACTGGAAAAGTAGAGAAGCCTAGTTCGCAGTGGCACACTGAGTCCGCTTTTTTGAGCTTCATCGACAATAAACTGAGTTCTCAGCCAGGAGGCGACAAACTTTTCTTTTAAAGGGGAGTCGGCTCTCTGCCGGGCGATTGGGAATAGACCCACAAATGGTCGAACGCCGACGACGTTGTGGTTGTGCTGGCGATAGGCATGCAGGGGTCGGTTGACGGAAAAGATTCCCCGGCTGCAAGAGGCCACCAGGGCAAACCAATGATCATGGTACTCAATTTGATCGGGGATATCTTGGAATCTTTCTGCCAAATCAGCGGCTATTAAAGACGCTGCCCCGGTCACGACGTTTCGGGCCACCACATGAGAGGGCTTAACGCATTTGAGCCCTCTTCTCTCAACAGCCCAAACGGTTTCCTCTCTTTTTATAAACTGGCCGCTATCCCATTCTAAAAAATGCATGTCAGCGTGAACAAGGCAATTTGGCCCTCGCTTTTCTAATTCACGAACTAGCTCTTCAACTTTGTGTTCATACCAAACGTCATCTTGATCAGAAAATGCGACAGCGTCGATTTCAAAATCGAGAACGTCTTTTAGTACCGCTTCGAAGTTTTTCTTGTGCCCTAATCTTGCTGGGTTCTCTCTCCAGTGAAATCTGGAGTCTTGGAGGTATTCGTTAAAACGACTATCGTTCTCTATTTGAGCGAGCGGACTATCGAACCGAACGACACAAAGCCAATTCTCGAACGATTGGCAGCGAATGGATGCAAGCTGCTCCAAAAAATACTCTGGATTGGGCGCGTGAGCCGCCATTGCGATGCCCACTTTGCCAACTTGAAAACTTTTATTAGCCTTTAGCTTCACATAAGTAAGCTCAGCATCTGGTGAGCCAACCAATTCTTTTGACCCAGACCATTCAACGCCTCCCAGATCACCAAGCAATGCTTTTTCTAGCTGATGGGAGTGGCTGGAGCTAAATAAGAGGCGTAACTCTGCCCCCGGTTGTACGATAGGAGAAATTTTATTTTTTAGTAGAGATCTAACCGCCTCTTCAAAGCCAAAATCATTGGCCGATAAAGCATTAAGATTGATTGCAACGGCATCGAACTTTTTAAATCCCTTCAAGTTTTCTATGTTAAGAAAGTTAGCGTCTGTTACTAACCAACCATTCTTTTTGAAATCGTCCGAAATTGCCCTGTCAATGTTCACAGATAGCAGGCGGCCCTTCGGAACAAACGGAATCTCAAACACTTTCTTCTTGATCCACGTTCTAACGATCGGGTTCATTCCGATAAGCCGCCCAAGAATTTCTTGCAGAATAGTGACGTCTTTTGAGTAACCTAACCTTGCGGCTAAAAAACCTCTCTCTAGCCACTGGCAAAAACGCACTCCCGGTAGCGACTCGTCTTCGGCAGAAAGCAGTGGCACAACTAAAACTATGTTAAAGACGACAAATCCGAGTGCGAGAATAGCCCTTGCCCAAAGTGGTAATGGTATCCAAAAAAGAATCCCGCAGGCGACAAGCGGCAAGACCCAAGCAAGAATCTGCGAGAACTTGATTTTTGAAAATCTGCCAAGGCGCACAGACAAAGCAAATAGAGCAATCGCATCGATCGTTGTTCGAAGCATCCACGCAAGCGCCGCTCCGCTAACTCCCATTTTGTGAACTAAAAACCAAATACCTGAAACATAAAAAGGTAGCTCAATACAATGTAGCTTTGCTGTTAGATCCGCACGCCCCAACGCCTGCACGTGAGCAAATGGAATATGGGCAAGACTGTTCATCAAGATTCCAATTGTCAGCCACCTTACTATTGGCGTGCTTTCTGTCGCGAAATCCGCGCCCAACCAACCATGCAGCATCTCTGGCGCAAAGAAGCCAATGAATACAATGGCCGGAAAGACAAGAACGAATATCCAGTGCACCGACTGCATAAAAATGGATTCATTGACTTGATTCTGATTGGAGCGCCCTCCTAGTTTTGAAAAAAGTGGAAACGCAGTTGTCATGACCGCTGAAGGGACGATCCAAAGTCGTGTGAGAACTTCGTAGGGCGTAGTGTAATAGGCCACCATCGACATAGGTAGAATCACACCCAGTAAAAACCGATCGAAATACACCATTAGCGGACTGATAATATTGCTGATGGTCATCCATGTGCCCACCCTAACTAATGGTATCAAGAGACCCGGCTTCCAATGATCGCGTAGCTTAAGACCTCCGACTACAAATCGCACTTGCCACATATGAAGAAGAGCAAAAATGGCTCGCCCAATAACGAGCGCCATAACCACTTTGTCTAAAGAATTCGTCCATGGAAGCACCACCCATGGACTCAGGTAGTTGTAGAGCCCCACTCCCATTCTTAGTTTGTTGCTTTGATCGAATCGCTCGTACGCCTCGAGAACCCCTCTAAACCCTGCCGTCGTTGTTAAAAAAGGTACCGAGATTGCTAGCCACAAAAATGTGCGATACGCCTCGAGATGAAGCTCTTCGGGTAGGTGAAACAATTCTCTTACTAAAGGTGAGGCGACGGCGGCCACGATGACGCCGCCGACGATTCCCATAACAAACATGATCCACAAGGTGGTGATGACGAGACTTGGGATGTCTTTTTCTTCTTCTCCCCCAAGCTTTCTTGCAATCCCATGAGTGAGGGCGCGGCCTAAACCAAAATCAAAGAGACTAAAATATCCTGCGACCATCCACGCAACAGTGAGAGTTCCAAACCGGTCGTTACCAAGTTCCGAAATCAACTTCGGAATTGCAAAAAGGGCTACGATCATTGGAAGCCCCTGCCCCAGCAGGTTCCAGAAACTATTTTTGGCTAGCCCCTTTGAATTTTTTGCGCTCATAAAAACAAGTCTCTAAGTTTAGTTAAAGGTCTCAGAAGGCGAGTGGTAAATCTTCGGCCTCAAGGCTCTTAGGTTGTCAGTACAAAAAACTCCGGGAACTCTATCACAACAAAGCCTACTTCGGGCTAAAGATTTTTGTGATGAAGCCCTTTTGAAGAATTCAGTTTACCCAAGGCTCTGGCAAATGAACTTCGTGCAAGAGGACGATCAACACAGAAGTACCGTAGGCCTTGAATTCCAAGACCCAGGCCAAGATCCTTGCGAAGATAGGTTAAATCAAACTTTTTGTCCCGCGCCAATCCACTCTTTACGACGGCCTCGATCCTAAGCTTCGTTTGTATCCAGGCTTTCTCTGCAGTTTGCCAAAACCCGTTTGCTTTGATGCGGGAGCTGGTATTAAAAAAACCAACAAAGGGGCTCGCTCCTACGACGTTCTCGTCGTGCTGCCTATAATAAAAAAGCGGCTCACGAATAGGCCAAACTCCACCTTTTGTGCTTGCGACAACCGCGTACCACCAATCATGAAATTCAAAACCATCTGGTATTTCCAAATGGTTTCTAACAATCTCGGCATCCATTAAACTTGCTGCGCCGGCCGCGACGTTTCTTACCATAAGGGTGGTGAGGTTCGCATGGTTGACTCCTCTTTTTTCTAAAGCCCAGACAGAATCATGAGTGGGCTTCCAGACGCCACTAATATTTTGCATCCAGTACATATCACAGTGAACTAACGAGCCAGGGCCACGTTTTTTGTACTCAGCAAAAGATCGTTCTAGTTTGTGCGGCATCCAGATATCGTCTTGATCACTGAAGGCGATAAGATCGGCAGACTCACCAAGACAAAGCTCAGCTGCCTTTTGAAAGTTTTTTTTATGGCCTAGCCGGTGGGGGTTTTGAACAATGCGAAATCTTTTGTCGCTGAATTTCTGTAGAATTTGCGAAACTTCTGACGGATCGGAGTCGAAGGTAATGTAGCAAATCCAATTCTTGTAACTTTGCTCTTCAATGCTTTTTAACTGTACCTCGAAGTACTCAGGTTCGGGCTTGTAAGCAGCTAGGGCGATTCCGATAAGCGGTTGTAGCATTTAATTCCTAGGTCTTAGGGTTGCTATCATACTCGCAAGATCTTTCATTTCCTCGGTGTACCAGGTTCTAAAGAAAGTTGCATCAGCTACAAGTCGGTCGGGGTCACCTTGACGCCTTGGCCCCACTATCACTTTAGGTTGTATCGCCAAAACGTCTTTTACTGCTTCGAAAACTTCTTTTACCGAATAACCTTTACCCAAAGCGACATTTGAAACTAAGCAATTTTGCGTTTCTAGCTGAACCAGCGCTTTTAAATGTGCTTTCACTAAATCGCCAACGTACACATAATCCCTTATGCAAGAGCCATCGGGCGTATTGTAGTCATCGCCATTTACCGTGAATGGCCGGCCTTCTTTAGCTGCCAATAAAATGTTGGGAATTATATGTGTCTCTGGCGAATGGTCTTCGTAGAGCTCACCGTCTTCATCTTGGCCCGCCACATTGAAATAGCGAAGCATGGCTACGCGAATACCGCAAAGGCGCTGATAGTCTTTTGCGATCTCTTCACTTTGTTTTTTTGAAACCCCATAAGGGTTAATTGGTTCTTGCAAGGTGGTTTCAGATATTTGAGAGACCTCTGGAGTACCGTAAGTGGCGCAGCTACTTGAAAAGACGACTTTGGTGATGTCGCAATTTTTAGCCGCCTCAAACACACTGGCAGTGCCCCACGTGTTGTTTGAGTAATACAGTTCGGGATATTTCATACTCTCACCGACAAGTGCTTTTGCCGCAAAATGCACGATCGCCTCGACCCTATGTTCTTTAAGCGCAGCGATGACTTTTTGGGTGTCGCGAATATCACCTTGTTCAAATGGGCCAAACTTTACGAATTTTTTATGGCCGGCTGAAAGGTTGTCGTAGACAACGACGTCGTGACCAACTTTTGTTGCTGCTTTACAAAAGTGACTCCCGATGTATCCCGCTCCGCCCGTGACGAGTAAGTTCAATGAGCTCTCCTTCTCTGTGCGCTAACCTAGTCGCAATTTTTACTTGCAGCAATGCACACTATGCCAGCGGTAATGACATTTTTTGACATTTTTGGTATTGCGGCAAAATTAAGCGCTCGCCGCTGTTTAGGATTTCTACACCCTTGCGGGTAATCATTACCCTCACACCCAGGCTGAGGTTCCAGTATAATCATCTCAACACAAACTATTAACAGGTGCCTTCACAGGGTTGTTTTTCAACAAACCTTGGGACGGTACCCTTTCTTTGAAGGATGTTCACTATGTCAAAACGGTTACTACCCATATTGGTTGTAAGTCTTGCCTCGTTAAATGTTTATGCTTCCAACGTTTGCAATACGCTTTCTGAATGTCAAAATCTTCGCGCCTCAGTAGAACAAAGAATTCGACAACTTATGGCCGGCCAAGTCGCAAAGTTTGGTACCATCGTTAAAATCGAAAGTGATAACGCCCTATATGTGCGTCAAACCGAGGCTATAAAATATTGCAAAGAAAATGCGATGTCTCTGCCCACTGCAAGGGAGTTAGCGCGCCTAGCGACAAGCCTGGGTGCTGCCGGAATTTCAGAAACTCCAAGGGAAGGATATCACCTCATAAGTGCCAAAAACACTGATGGCGTGATTGATATTTTTTACTTTAATCCCACTGGCTACAGCAATCCAAGTGAAACTGAAAGCTTTCTTTGGTCGTCGTCTATACGTTCCGACAATTCCCGTTTCGGTTACGGTTTGAGCAAATCAGGCCAACTTGAATACCACCCCTATGACGTCTCTGCGCCCGAGGCTTTCAAATGCGTCCTCCGACTCAGGTGAAAGAAAACTGGGGGGGGGATAGCTTTGAGACCCTCCTAAATTCGTATTTAGAATGGTCGGACGTCAGCTTGGCGCAGGATGTGCTTCAGTTTTTCCTACGGGCTCTCTTTAAAGGAAAACTTTCTACTACACCCAGTACAGATCTCTGGGCGGAGGCGCACTAAAGCCCTAAATGTTTGAAAATATTGCTAAAAATGGCCCGGCTCGCGCTGCAGAGCTGTGCAAGTGACCTTAAATGAAGACGGGATTTCCTGCTATATGTGTAAGTCAATGTGTGGTAGACTGTGTAAGTAGTAGGAGATTTCACATGGCTACAAATTTGGCTCTGGATGACAAACTCATTGAGGAAGCAAAAGAGATTGGCAAGCACTCCTCAAAAAAGGAGGCGGTGACGGTAGCCTTGAAGGAGTATATACGCAATCGGCGGCAACGTGAAATTGTAAAACTTTTTGGCAAGATCGAGATTGACCCAAAATATAATTATAAAAAGCAACGAGCTAAAAAGTGATCCTCGTCGACACATGTGTATGGTCCGAGGCCTTGAGAAGATCTAAGCGCCCCGAAAGTGCGGTTGTGATTCAGTTCAGAAAATTAATTGAAGAGAATCAAGCTTCAATTATTGGACCGATTCGACAAGAACTCCTATCGGGAATCAAAGATCCCAAGTTTTTTACATTGCTCAAGGATAAACTCCACAGTTTTCCCGACATCTCCATTCTCGAACATGACTATGAACTGGCGGCGGAGTTTTACAATCGTTGTCAAAGGGCTGGGGTTCAGGGCTCGAACACAGACTTTCTAATTTGTGCTGTGTCGTCTCGTTTGAATCTACCAATTTTTACCACAGATAAAGATTTTGTAAGATTTCAGAAGGTTCTTAAGGTCGAACTTTACAATCGACCGTAACGCTTTCTAACTTTTTCAATTCTACTTCCTCCTAGCAGGAAGCACTCCACTTTTTAGTTCTAGCTTTTTCTAGCGGGAGGTACTCCACTTCCCGCTGAAGCACCTTTAGCGGAGAGGGTTAAGCAAATCCTGAACAGTAGCCATAAGAGTCTCTACTGAAAGCCCGGTCATGCAAGCATGTTGGTTTGAACATGGGGGGAATACCCCATTGTCTTTGTAGCAAGGTTGGCAGGGAACTTTGTAAGAAACCGTTTTGCTACTTGAGGATAGCACTCCCCACGAAAGTTCACTGGTGGGGCCGTAAATTCCCAGCGTAGGAACTCCCATAGCATCAGAGATGTGGATTGGCCCCGAGTCGGGTCCCAAAACAAGGTGCGCACCCCTGATAAGACCCACAAGCTCACGCAAGGTGGTTTTACCCACGTAATTGCTAATGCGGAGCTTTTGAGTTTCGCTGAGACCATTTAACAAATCACTTGCCTCTTCGGCTTCTGCGCGTGATCCAATCAACACAACTCTTTGTGGATAACTCTGTAAAAGCTGTGCAACTAGCTCACGCATATAGGGCCATCTTTTTAGTCTAAATTCAGTTTTTGAATTTAACCCACCACCCAAATGCACAGCTATATAGGGATCGTCGACAGCTACACTTTCTTTGATATAACTTAAATCTGCCTTCACGAGCCAACTCTGTAGCTCTGCGGTTGTTTTAATCCGGTGCTTTGGTTCACCGCCAGTTGTGAACGGCTTAGCTTCGTTTTCTCTACCTGTTTCTTCGAGTATTTTACTAACAGATATCAAAGACCGTTTTATTCGCTCGTCGTGAACCTTCGTTCGATTGCTAAGGCTGTGGCCACCTGCCCTTAATTCATAACTTTGCCAAGCTAGCTCGAAAACCTTTCGAAACGCCGCTGACTCATGCATGCTGAGTGGGGGCGCAAGTGCTACCTTTCTGTCAGATTGTGTACGTGACAGTCTAAAGACTCTTTGGCCAGTAATTAATGCAAGAAAGTAAGCAAAACCACGACTTCGACTCAGCACTATGACGTGCGTGTAGGATCGTCGCAATCGAGCCCTGATGTGCAAATACAGTTGATAAATATGAAGGGGGTGCCTCTTTAACTCAAACAAAGACTCTTCTATTTTAATGACTTCAGAAATGTTTGGATTGCCCTCTAGTAGTGGTGCCAAACCCGTGCCCACCATCCAATCGATCTCTAATTCTGGGTACCTTCGCTTTGTTTCTTCAACGCTAGGAAGGGCATAGAGCAAATCCCCGATGGCTCCAAGCTTGACAACAAGAATGCGGCTTCGAACTTTACTCACCCATATATTCCTGGGCTAGAGTGAATAATTTGTCTACAAGGTCTTTGTAAGAAAGCCCCGACGCTGCCCACATTTTTGGATACATGCTTATCGGAGTAAAACCGGGCAAAGTGTTCACTTCATTCAAATGAATCAGCCCATTCTCAGTGAGCAAAAAATCAACACGAGCAAGCCCGCGAACCTCAAGTGCTTCGCAGGCCTTTATCGAATATTCTTGAATCTTCTTTTCAACTGTTTGACCTACCTCTGAGGGAATCACCAGCTTGGCCCCGTTCGGGTCGATGTACTTAGCTTCGTAGGAGTAAAATTCGTGCTGTGGAATTATCTCACCCGTTCTTGAAGCCTGAAACGGTCCATTGCCAAGAACAGAGCATTCAATTTCTCTCGATGGGTAGAACTTTTCTATAAGCACTACCGAATCTTCTCTAAGGGCCTCGTGCAGTGCCTCCTCAAATTCTTCGGACTTCTTTACTTTACTCACACCTACGGAGGATCCAGAACGAGAGGGCTTAACAAAAACCGGAAGTCCGAATTCCGCTTGCGCCTTTTGAAAGGCCAAACGCAAGTCATCTCCTTTTTTATAGATTTGCCAAGGTACGACAGGAATGCCGTGGCTTTTCAGGATTCTTTTTGTCAGGTCTTTATCCATGCACAGACTTGATCCCGACGTGAGGCTTCCGACAAACGGAATGCCCAAAGTTTGCAAGAAGCCTTGCAATATTCCGTCTTCGCAGTTCGTTCCATGAACCAACGGAAAAATGCAACTAACGTCTTCTAATCTTTTGCGGCCGTCGACCTGAAAGGGTGCCCGATTCCCAGGAGTTACTGTAATCAAAGGGAGATTGTCTTTAAGCTTAATGCTCTTAGGATCATCTGCATTCTCTAAAAAACCATTTTGCCCGCAGTAAACCCACTCCCCCGACCGACGAATACCCAATACATAGTACGCGCCAAGATGTGACCCAAGTTCACCAAGAAGACTTGAGATCGACATCAAAGAAACTTGGTGTTCGCTAGATTTTCCGCCGCAAATAAAGACTCGACTTCCCATAACATAAGTGGACCACATGTTCGCCTATTTGTATAAGGGTGCCAGGCCCTAGTCGTGGGCGCGCCGCGTCCGCAAATAGGACCTGACACCTGTAGGGAGCAAGATTGAAATATAAAAAGGATATCGCGAGGAAATTTGTAGAAGAAAAGCGTCAAAACGCGGTGTACGCCAAAGCCGGAGTTTTTGAACTCGTTATTATTCTCGATAGCCTTAAAGAGACTTTTAACGCGGGTAAAATTTTTCGGTCTGCCGAAATCTTTTCAGTCAAAGAGGTTCACCTTATTCAGATTCCCTTTTTTGATCCATTTCCCGCTAAAGGAGCCGTTCGATACGTACCGATGAGGTGCTACGATTCTTTCTCGCAAAGCTACGAGCACCTAAAAAATGAGGGTTACGAGTTCTATGTTTTTGATGCCCAGTCAGACGTGGTGCTTGGGCAAACTCAACTTGCCAAAAAGGCGACGTTTGTTTTTGGCCCAGAGGCTGGTGGGTTTTCTTTCGCCCCGGAGAAGTACCCCGACCTGCACAAAATCAGGATTCAACAATTCGGAAAAATTGAAAGCCTCAACGTGAGTATTGCCGCCTCCATCGCCATGTATGAATACGTCAGGCAACATAGCTAAATTAACAGCTTGGTTCGCCGGTGCCGGATTGACCCTTCTACCATAACACTGTAGGCATTTAGATTACTACTCTAGCGCTTTGACCGTTGTTTTTCAGTTCGCGATTTGCACCTCGCATCAGAAAGGAATTTAAATGGCACAGTTGATTTTGGTCCGGCATGGACAGTCTGATTACAATCTCAAAAATCTCTTCACGGGTTGGCTCGATGTCGACTTGACCGAACAGGGTATTCAAGAAGCCAAAAAAGCGGCCCAATCGATGAGTGACAAAAAGATGCGGCCTCATTTAGCTTTTACATCGGCCCTAAAGAGAGCTCAGCACACACTTAAAATTATTTTAAAGGATCTCGAGCTAGAGAACATCCCTGTTATGAAAGATCAGGCGCTCAACGAGCGACACTACGGAGAGCTTCAGGGTAAAAATAAGGCTGAAACCGCAGAACAGTTCGGTGAAGAACAAGTAAAAATATGGCGCCGAAGTTTTGACGTGCCTCCTCCGGGCGGCGAGAGCTTAAAAGATACAATGGAGCGAACACTCCCCTATTTTGATTCGCACATTAAGCCCGAGCTTTTGAGAGATCGCGACGTACTTGTAGTCGCTCATGGCAATAGTTTGCGCTCGATCGTGATGGCCGTTGAAAAAATGACTCCCGAGCAGATTTTAAAAACTGAACTAGCAACTGGCGAAGCGCGCATCTACAATTTCGACACTCAAACAGAGCAGTTTTCTTTGGTAAATAACCCTAGTCCTAAAATGTGAGTTTGACCGCATGAAAATCCTTATCACTGGAGCTTCTGGCTTTTTGGGTTCTCATGTGGCGAAGGCTTGCCTTGCTCAGGGCCACAAAATCTTTGGGCTAACACGCTCACCCAAAAGTGCAAATGCTCTCCGTGACCTTGAGGTGCCATCGGGGAAAAAGCCAAACACTTTAAACTGGATTGGCGGGGATTTTTTGGGCTTACCCGACGAAATTGACGGCGTCATACATTGCGCCACAAGCTACGGCCGAAAAGGCGAAAACGAAAAGCAAATTTTTGAGGCAAATTTAGATTTTTCTGTGCGGATATTTGAACTCGCGCGTAAAAGGAAGGCTGAGTGGTTCATCAATATTCACACTTTGTTAGATCCAGAAACTAACCTCTATTCCGCCGCTAAACATGCCTTCAATAATATTCTCAAATCTCACACAAATGAGATTTCTTGCATTAGCCTAGCTTGCGAGAACTTCTATGGCCCGGGTGAGCCAAAGGATAGGTTTGTAACGTGGCTAATCGATGAATGCCTTATGGAAGGTGGACCAATAAATCTTAGTTCGGGCGGTCAGTTTCGAGACTTCGTTTACATCGACGACGTCGTAGAGGCGATTCTTCGAGCCTTAGAATTAGCAAAGACCTCAGAGCTTAAACATCAAGAGTTCGCCATCTCCGGCGGAAAGCCTCTTTCTATTCGCGAAATCGCAGAGGCCATTTGTGAAATTGCAGCGCCACAAGCTGCCCATAGACTCAAATTCGGTGCAAAACCCGATCGAAAGAGGGAGTTTGACGTCAACACAATTGACTTACCGACCCCAAAGAATCTAGGCTGGGAGCCTAAAACCGGGCTGATCGAAGGGCTTAAAAAGTCCGTAGAATTCGAAAGAAAGAGGTTAGGCTTATGAGGCTCTTGATAACCGGAGGATGCGGCTTTCTAGGCTCGAATCTTGCGGCTCATGCTCTAGATAAAGGGTATGAGCTTGCAATTTTTGACAACCTTTCAAGAGCTGGTGCAACTCTCAATCTGGAGTGGCTCAAGTCAAAAGGTAAATTTCATTTTTTTGCATCCGACATTCGAAGTTTCAATGATGTTGAACGAGCCGTTAAAGAGTTTTCACCAGATGCAGTTTTTCATTTAGCGGGTCAAGTTGCCATGACAACCTCTATTGAAAACCCTAGAAAAGATTTTGAAATCAATGCCTTGGGCTCTTTTAACGTCCTAGAGGCTGTTCGAACTCACTCTCCGAAGGCCCAGATTGCCTATTCTTCTACTAACAAAGTTTACGGAGATCTCGGCGATATAGCATTTGTCGAGGAGCCAACAAGGTACCGCGCAAAAGACTTTCCGGGCGGTTTTGACGAGTCACTTCGACTTCACTTTGAATCGCCGTATGGCTGCTCAAAAGGTTCCGCCGATCAGTACATGCTAGATTATTCGAAAATCTTTGGCCTGAATACCGTCGTCTTTAGACACTCATCTATTTTTGGTGGTCGTCAGTTTTCGACATTTGATCAAGGCTGGGTGGGATGGTTTGTGCAAAAGGCGCTTGAAGCAAAGTCGGCAAAAAAACAAGATGGCTTCACGATCTCAGGAGATGGCAAACAAGTGCGCGATGTTCTATTTGCCTCAGATTTGGTAAACTTGTACTTCTCTGTGCTCTCGCAACCCACTCCCTTGAAAGGAGAGGTTTTTAATATCGGCGGCGGTATAGAAAACAGTCTATCGCTACTCGAGTTATTCAGCTATCTTGAAGAATCTCTTAATGTGAAATTGCAATACACAAAGCTCCCTTGGCGAGCGAGCGATCAGAGGGTATTTGTAGCAAACATAAGTAAGGCAAAAGAGATACTGGGTTGGTCACCACAAGTGACTGCCCACCAAGGCCTTGATGCCATGATCGAGTGGCAGAAATCGCAGTTAGATCTTCAAAAGTAAATTTGAATGAGTACTTTTGAAGTGGAGAGGATAGAATTGGAGCCAATGACAGATTTAAGTCCAAAAAAAGCCGGCGACTCTAAGCTCTCGCCTGAGGAGTTTAGAGTGGCTCCCGCCACTCAGTCTCAATTAGAACTTTCTATTGTTATACCGAGCTACCTTGAAGAAGAGAATTTACGAATTCTCATTCCCAGGGTTAAAGAGACAGCTGCAAAACTTTCTCCAAAGTATGAAGTTCTTGTCGTTGATACGTCTCGAGCGATGGATAACACCGAAGAAGTTTGTGCCAACCTCGATGTGCGCTTTGTAAGACGCTCACCAACGGACAGCTTCGGTGACGCCGTTCGAACAGGCATCAAAGAGTGTCGTGGGCATTACGCACTCTTTATGGACGCGGATGGGTCACATCCACCAGAATTTGCAGAGAGAATTTTTAACGCCAAAGAAGGTTACGACGTCGTTATAGCCTCTAGATATACTTCGGGCGGAGAAACGGAGAACCCGTTTTTATTAAAGTTAATGAGTCGTGTGTTGAATATGTCTTATGCATTGGTCCTTGGGCTTAAGTGCCGAGATGTCTCAAATAGCTTTAAGCTTTATAAGAGTGAAGATCTTAAGAGGTTAACTCTACGATGCGACAACTTTGATATTATTGAAGAGATTCTCTACAAAATGAATCGCGCAAAAAAATTAAAGATTCTTGAGATTCCGTTTACCTTTAAAAAGAGAATGTTTGGCGAAAGCAAAAGAAGTTTGCTGGCATTTATCTTTACTTATGTTGTTACTTTGTTTCGCTTAAGACTATCAAAGTAAATTTGGAGGCTTTATGAAAGCTGTTATTCTTGCCGGCGGAAAGGGCACTCGCATTAGCGAGGAGAGCCACCTTAAGCCAAAGCCCATGATCGAGATCGGCGGACGACCTATTTTGTGGCACATAATGAAAATTTATTCGCATTACGGGATCAACGATTTCGTCATCTGCTGTGGCTACAAAGGGTATGTCATTAAAGAATACTTCGCGAATTACTTTTTGCACAGCTCTGACGTTACGTTCGATATGACAAGCAACTCTATGCAGGTTCATCAAAATAGTGCCGAGCCCTGGCGAGTAACTGTCGTTGATACTGGCGAAGAAACGCTAACTGGGGGACGCCTCAAACGGGTAAAACAATATCTTGGTGCCGAAGATTTTTGTTTCACTTACGGCGATGGCGTTGGCAATGTGGACATTGCCGAGCTCATCTCTTTTCACAAAAAAAACGGGCGACTTGCTACTTTAACTGCTACCCAGCCACCTGGAAGATTTGGAAGTTTGCATTTTGATGGCCCACTCATTACATCGTTTAAAGAGAAACCTCGTGGAGACGGCGGCTACATTAACGGTGGCTTCTTTATACTAAACCCAAAAGTGATCGACTACATTAGCGACGACACAACAATTTGGGAGCGTGAACCGCTAGAGAACCTCGCTAAAAATAAAGAATTAGTTGCCTACCATCACAATGGTTTTTGGCTACCCATGGATACTTTAAGAGACAAACAGACTCTTGAAGAAATGTGGGATTCTGGTTCTGCCCCCTGGAAAGTATGGTCCAATTAATTTATGAATAAGAGTTTTTGGAAGGGCAAAAGCGTATTTTTAACAGGGCACACGGGCTTTAAGGGTGCCTGGATGTCTATGTGGCTGAGCAAAATGGGCGCTAACGTCACGGGGTACGCGTTGGATCCAAACACGACGCCTTCACTTTATGAGCTCGCATGTGTTGCAGGTTATCTAAAAAGCGACATCAGAAGTGATGTGAGAAACCTTAACGTGCTTACAGACTCGATGGCTGCTGCTCAGCCCGACGTCGTATTTCATTTAGCCGCGCAGCCGCTTGTTCGCTTAAGTTACCAAGAGCCAGTTTCTACTTTTGAAACTAACGTTATGGGAACTGTCAATCTGCTCGAGGCCTGCAGAAAAGTTACTTCAGTTAAAGTCGTTGTGGTTGTAACAACTGACAAGTGTTACGAGAACCGTGAGTGGGTATGGCCCTACCGAGAGAATGAAGCTATGGGAGGGCGTGACCCCTACTCTGGAAGCAAGGGTGCGGCCGAGATTGTTGTATCGAGCTACAGAAGATCATTTTTTGAGTTTATAGAGTCTAACGGGCATATCTTGCGTGAAGGAGCAGCGCGTGTCGCTTCTGCAAGGGCTGGTAACGTTATCGGCGGGGGGGATTGGGCGGAAGATCGCTTAATACCTGACTTTTTTAGAGCGCAAAGTGCGAGTAGAAAACTTGTCGTAAGAAATCCGCAGTCGGTACGTCCGTGGCAACACGTTCTTGAGCCTCTATCTGGGTATATAAACCTGGCGGAAAAAATGTACGATTCGAGCGACAACTCAGATGCTTGGAACTTCGGGCCCAACGAGACGGACTGCCAGACCGTGAGAGAAGTATTAGATTTGATCGAGAGGCATATGGGTGAGTCAGACCTTTGGGTTCACGAGCCTGAGAAAAACAAAACGCTCCATGAAGCAAATCTCCTAAAGCTAGATATATCAAAGGCTCGCTCTCAGCTTGGATGGTCCCCCCAGTGGGATCTTGCCACCGCAACAAAAATGACGGCCGATTGGTATTCGCTGTACTTGAAGCTACTGAAGAGCCAAAACTTTGAAGAGCTTCGGATGCTCACCGAAAATCAGATCGATCTGTACAGTGACACAAGAGAGCAACTAGCTAATGGATACTTGGATCGAACTCGCAGAGCTAGAAGCGGGCTAAGAACAAGAGGGAATTCATGAAAACAGAACAGCAATTGAGAACTGAGATAAAAAGTTTGGTTGGCGAGTATTTTGAAGTGGCCCACAGGCCAAAATTAGAAGCACCTTTTGTAGCCGGTGAAACACGAGTCAATTATGCGGGCCGAATGTTTGGCGCAGAGGAGATGCTGAATCTTGTTGATTCGTCCCTTGATTTTTGGCTCACTTCAGGCCGCTACTGCGACCAATTTGAAAGAAGTTTTTCGCAGAAATTGGGGGTCAAGTACACAGCACTCGTTAACTCAGGCTCAAGTGCCAACCTTGTCGCCTTTTACTCTTTAACCTCACCGCTTTTAAAAGACAGAAGAATTCGAAAAGGCGATGAAGTCATCACTGTCGCCGCGGGATTTCCGACTACGGTTGCCCCTATCATTCAGTTTGGTGCGGTGCCAGTTTTCGTTGATGTGAAAGTCGACGACGGTACATATAACATTGATGTTACGCAACTCGAAGCTGCTCGGACAGATCGAACTAAGGCTGTTATGGTGGCGCACACTCTGGGCAACCCTTTCGATTTAGATGCTGTTAAGGCTTTTTGCGAAAAACATGAACTTTGGCTTGTTGAAGACAATTGCGATGCACTTGGTTCAACTTACAAAGGTAAACTCACCGGTACGTTCGGAGACATCGCTACTTCGAGTTTTTATCCACCTCATCATCTTACAATGGGTGAAGGTGGCGCTGTTTATACAAGCAAACCCTTGCTGAAAAGATCCGTCGAATCGTTTAGAGATTGGGGCCGAGACTGTTGGTGTCCGTCTGGAAAAGACAACACATGTAACAAACGGTTCGGTTGGAAGTTAGGCCAACTACCTGAGGGCTACGACCACAAATACATCTATAGACATCTGGGTTTCAATCTAAAAGTCACAGATATGCAAGCGGCTATTGGATGCGCTCAGCTTGAGCGCCTTGATAGCTTTACAGAAGCACGTAGAAGCAACTGGCTACGACTTCGAGAGGGGTTGTCAAACTTAAAGGATCAGCTCGTGCTGCCTGAACCTACTGAAGGTGCAAGCCCCAGTTGGTTTGGCTTTGCGATGACTGTTCGAGAAAGCGCAAGCTTCACACGAAACGAGATTTGTGAGTACTTAGAGGAGAACAAGATACAGACGCGAATGCTTTTTGGAGGCAATCTGCTTCGTCACCCTGCCTTTGATGAACTTCGTGATCAGCCGGGCGCTCTAAGAGTTGTTGGAGAGCTCCCTCAAACCGATCGCATCATGATGAACACGTTTTGGGTTGGCGTTTACCCTGGCATGATTCCCAATAAACTTGATTACATCATCGATAAGATCCAAAGCTTCGCCCGCAAGTGAGTGAGCAACAGATCGGCGTCATCCTCGACCAGGGTGATTATAAATAAAAAGTAATAAATGAAAGCGTAGCTCGCCTCGAAGTAGATCGACCTGCTAAACGTTATTTTTCGAAGCCGAGAAGTTGGACAAAATATTGTACATGCAAAACTGAACCCGCACAATATTGTCGGCTTCAGGATCATTTGAAAGTTCCTCGTTTAAATCCCTGATCATAGCCCGCAAGCGACTCTTGATTAGAGGGAGTTGCTTCTTTGAAACCGCGATCGTCAATCCTTGATATTCTCTTTGATCTAGCGGCTCGCTCAATCGATCCTTTGCTAGATCCAGAAATTTCATATGCGTCATTTGCAGATTAAGATTCTCCACATCGTTTTTTGATTCAAATGCAATGTTCGCTTGCTTAAATTTTGTGTTTTCTTGGTTGATCGGCACCAAGTAACCCTTAGAAATCAAAAAGCTAAGTGATTTTACAATGGTGTCCCTGTCTGCGATTCCCGGTAAACGCTTCATTATAGAATCTGGAGACATTTCGACATCCTTGAGAAGTGTCATTTCCCAAAGTATTAAATTTATCCACGATGAGTGCAGTGATTCATCTGCGACTTTGTCTGCTTGGTTCATCTGAGCCATGATCTTAAGCCGCTTCATGACCTCCAGCTTGCTCTTGGTATCTTTCGCGATTTCTAGTTCTACCAACCCTAGAAAGTACTTTCGCTCTGCGCCTTTGAGGCCAAGGCCGCGTGACACTTTAGACGCAGAAGTAGCCGTCAAGTTTCGTCGTCCCTTTATTATTAACTGGAGGTAGTTAGGGCAATTCACACCTGAACGACGGGCAAAGGCTCTATAGCTAGAGCCCGTGAATTTAAGTTTGAAATCTACAAACTCAGTTAAAAAATGACGATAACTCGTATATCCAAATATATTAGGCCCGCTAACCACTTCTTTTTTACTCGAATTCAAAGATTTGGCCATTGAACCTATTTCATCTTTTTGCTTGAGTATTTCTCGTTGCACAAAGTATGTCCCTATCGGATACGAATTTATTCAATCAACAAAAACGTAGACACGGTCATTCGGGCATTTGCCATTGAGGCAATGGTTGGCATCGCGAATCGCGCCGACAGTCCTGATCCAAGAGAAATCTAGTTCGCCTGAAGTGACTCTCTTTCTAAACTCATCCGAAAGATCAGTTCTTTTAACTGCTATTGGTTTAAGGGGAGCATAGTAAAAACCTCCGCTACGAATCCGACTGGGAGTTGCAAATTTGACTTGCCACTCGTGGGTGAAGGTACCCCTTTCTACAGTCAAAAACTTCATACTCCAAATAGCGTCATTGGACGGGAATGCATCCGCGTACGGATTGGGATCAAGCAAGCTCATGTCTTTGGCCGAAAACGAGCTCTCGCTTGTCCAAAGCTTGTGTAGGTTAAACTCCAAAAAATGCGGCCGGATATAATCTCTGCTGCCCATGCCCCGGGGCACAGGGTATCGGACTCTCGATTCCTCACTATTCAATACTAATATGGAATCAAAATCTGGAACGACTTCAGCTGGACTCGAAAAGAGCACCAGATTCTCTAAGTGTTTATCAAGCAAGTCTCTAAACTTAAAGATAGCGGATTCATAAGCAGAGAAATTTGCCGCATCGTACATGGCGCCATACCAATACTCCATCTGCTGAACGACAACTTCTTCGCCTTCCCCTAAGTTAGCGCCAATTCTGGCGAGGGCAAAGTGACTCAGTTCGTGTAGAAAGGTTAAGACCTGTTTCCGCTGGTCAAGATCGTAAAACGCTTTACAGAAAGTGATAGTTCCACTCGTGTTTTCGTAGGCAGCTCTTACTTCACTTTGAGGACTGCTAGAAAGAAAACATCGCTCATCGGTTTTTAAAAAAGTGAGCTCGGCTGGACCAGAAAATGCCTCTTGAATTATGCCGACCCAAGTTGGCTCGGGCGCGTTCAATTTCTTTAGAAACGCATTAACTTTATCTAAGTTTGGCGGCTCAGTAGGCTCAACGTAAAGTAGACCCCCACCATTGCCGGAAATGATACCCGCAAAGCCCGGTACGGTCGCGACGAAAATAGCAAACGCTGCGCTCATCAGAGCTGTCTTAAGTGAATACACAAATTACCCCCTTCGTGTCATAGTTGAGAAATTGTAGCCCCTTATACGCTCTGTTACGAGGTTATCTATGTCAACGCCATCGTAAAAATAGTGAATACAAAGTATTCAGGGGAAGAGTTTGAGACGCGTGATTGGGTGAACATTCGGAGTTCAGTTTTCTGGCGAGAGAAAGCTCTGGGCTTTCTAAAATACATAAGAGAGATTGGGCTAACACTCTATAAGTGGTCTTCTGAAATGTTTACCTCTGCCAGTCGAACGCTGCGCGTCCGCAACAGGACCTGGCGACTATTTTTTAAGGAGGAGCCACGTTTTGTAGGTTTCGAGGGCCCAGTCAGGGAGGACCCAATCATTGCCTACGGCGCTTCGTGGGTCAAAATCGATTTCATCAATTCGACTTTCCCCTTTTAGCGCCAGTTGCTCATAGAACTTTTCTTCAAATGCTCGAAGTGATCGAGAGTTATCAAATTTCACCTTAAGCACTCTGCCTTGGCCTACTGTAATTGCTAGCAAAAATAAAATAAGGATGGCTTTCGTTGGTACAAAAGCCAGAAGACTTAAACATTTTTGACCTGTTGGCCTATTGTTACCTGCGGGTCTCTTTGCATCGAGTGCAGCAAACAAATAAATGCTCGCAACTATCAAACTCACGTAGAGTATCTGCATTCCATAAGCGGCGCGAGAAGCCGAATAGAGGAGCAAAAGCAAATAACTTGCCGGTAAAAAAGCGGCGACAATAAAACCGATTAATCTAAACTTTCGATCCCAAAATCGATAGGCCCATTTGCTAAGTAAGAACAGTGAAGCTAACCAAAGTAGTGCAGTTGCTACCCAATTAACCTTATAAAACTCAATGCTAAATATATGAAAAAATGACCGCTCCGCGCGATCTAAGAATTCGATCCAAGTAAAATCAATTTTACTTGGGAAGTGGTCATACCAAATTGCCAACACCTGCCTAACTACGAAAAACAAACCGCCACTTGCAACGATGTAAAAGAAGTCTTTAGGGGCGAATTTTTTAAGCGCAATACCGATAATCAGTAAACTCATGCTGAGAAATATAAACGACTCCGTTGTTAAAAATGCTAAGGTTAAACAAAGAATCTTGATCGCTGAAACTCGGCTGTATAAAAACCCAGATACCAGTAAGCCGCCAATGCCGTAGGGGCTAGCTGCAGTCCAATAAATAATCTCATAAAATCCTGGCCAGAAGGGGGCAACAATTGCCAACAACCAAGACCACTTAATCATTCGATTGAAATCGGTTTGCTTTGTGCCGGCTGGAGCTGCTTTGCCAGAGATGCCTTCAAGCCTTTCTTTATCTACACCTAACCCACAGAAAGCCTCAAACAGCCATCTCGAGATAAGAAGTATCCCTAAGCAGCGAAAGAAGAACATGAGAGACATTGCAAGATAAACCAGGTATGGCTTCTGCAGAGAGTAAATCAGATACAGCATAGGCACTGTTACCGGCATTCTTGAAAAAAGCGCGCCAAATGAATCAATTCCGAAGTTTTCTTTATAGCTCAACCCAAGATACAGATAGTCATCTACGAGAAATGTCGGTTGTATCCATAATACTAACCCCATAAATAAAAGAGCTGAAATCAGGGCCGGCCAAACAGGCTGAGGAATCTGCTTTACCATCGATAAACTCCCATAAAATTCCGCATTAACTTTATCTTTTCTTGCCGGCAAACTTCAAAAAAACTATCGTACCTTTCAGCTTTATTTACCATATGTCATGTTGCGGGCATAGATTCAATTTTGAAGTGTAGCACATGGTTTTTTAGCAGCTGAGCGCTAAAGTAGAAGCAAGTGCTCGGGTAATAGCGAAAACTTTAAAGGAGTTTCACTGAGATTCGAAATGCGCTTACAGCACTATTTGATTGTTACGTTTCCGATATTTTGGCTGGGAGTTGGCAAGAAATATCCTTTCGCTTTACTGGGCGAGAGTGGCCCACTTATCGGGATAGTTTTTTGGAGCTTAGTAAGCCTTGTGTGGCTGCTTGCCCTCTTCAACATTTTATCAAACAGTCGCTCGCAGGTTAAATTAGAGAATTCGTCGAGCAAGGTATTTCCAGTTTGGTTGTTGCTCGGTGGGTTGGCCGCTTTAGTCTTTGATTTGATTCAGTGGGTTCAGTTTCGCTCGATTGGCTATCCAGTCCCGTGGGCACTCTTTGCCGTAGATATTTTGTGGATCACCTATGCAAGTATCGGCTTTAAAGGCAAACAGGTTCCGCCGAAGAAGTGGTTGGTACCCGCTATAGGATATGGAGTCATTCATCGTGCTCTTAGCATTCTTGTGCTTCCATTGACTGCGGCGCGATCGGATATGTTGCCAGCTATCCAGCAAGCTATCGGCAGATTTTGGAGCGGACTCCCCGCTTATGCCCCCTCGACTGGAGGCATAGGTCAAATGCTCTATCTGCCTGGCACTTGGATGAGCTATATCCCGGCGGAGTTTGGCCCACTAGGTATCTCGTTTGATCCGAGGTGGATTGGCCTTTCGTACTTCATCATGCTGAGCCTTTTGATTGTCTATTTGCAACCGAGGCTCAAAACGACTTCTATAATGTTGGCAGTCTTATGGTTCACCAATCCCTATCTCGCGTTCAGACATGAGCTCTATTTAGATTTCTTTTGGCTAGTCCTAGCGGTGACGACAGTCATCGCTCAACATCGTCGACCCTTGTTAACCGGAGTGATGGCTGGTTTTTCGATGCTCACACTTCACTGGGCACTTATACTTACACCGCTTTGGTTGTTAGTCGCTACACCTAAAGGTAACTGGAAAAAACTTCTAGCGAGCGCACTCATCGCTGTGACCATTTTTTGCTTTGGCATAGGCGCGTTTCTTAATCGAGAAGGAAGTTACCTCGTCGAAGGAATTCTTATGCCAATGAAGTGGATCCGCGAGGGTTACCGCGGTGAACTCTGCCTTGGACTCCCGCCTTTATTTTATAAATTAGGCCTTAAAGACTTTCTACAACCCCTACAGCTGATCATGCTTTTTACGATTGGACTCTACACTCTCATTCAGTGGCTTCCTAAAAAACCAAAGTTTCTGTCGTCTTGGAGCAGAGAAGGTTCGCAATTTGGACCAGGCCCTGCCGTGATTCCCTTAGCGCTAACGCTTTTTATTTTTCTAAATCCGTTCTTAGAAAATTACTTCTACCTCGCCCCTTTATTGCTTTTTTCGTTGATAATCGAGAATCCGGATCTTTAAGATCTTTCCAACCGTTGGGCATTTCTCCGCGGATTCCTAAATGACAAACAACGAAGTCGAATCGGATGGGATCATCAGGATCGAGTTTTTTGAAGAACTCTGTCACTTCAATAGCAGTCGCATGATTCGGAGTCTTACGCTTCGTTAATAGAAACCTTCGAGCAAATTCAAAAGTGTGGGTATCAATCGGCATGATGAGACTACGCTTGTGCTGGGTTCCCCAGAGATTCAAATCGTTTTCGGTATCGCCAACACACCACCTAAAAAACAGGTAAAGCCTCTTGCAGGTGCTTCCGCGTGAAGGCTTTGGAAGCATAAACCGAAATGATCGCCAATCTAGTGCAAGTCGTTCACTCTTTTCTAAAAAGACAGCTTTGTTCTCAAAGTAAATCGACAAATCTTCTGCCCAAGAACTAGCAGTCGTCGAAAGGCCGGGATTCACCAAGCTATAAATAGGCAGGGCCCCCTTGCCTGAGCTTCTACAAAGATCACCTAGGCCAGATAACAGAACGAATAGGTCCTTTTCGTCATTGAATCGGTGCTTCCAGCCTCGAGAGACTTCTCGAATATCGCGATTACTCATTAGGGCAAGCTCTCTGGCTGGCTCTGAAAAGTTTGAAAGTATTGATCTAACGGATCTCTGAATTTGCTTTACGTTTCCGTAGGCAAATGAAGAACAAATAAACGCCGCAATTTCTCTGTCTTGCGGTCTCTTAAAGTCTAGTGCCGGAGCAATAGCATCGTTTGAAACTTGATTGATTGCCGCGAAACGCTTCGACTCACTCTCAAGCAACGCTTTTAATGCAGTGATTTTCTCGCCAGAAGGACGTTTAGACATAGGTTCACTGGGCTTTGGCGCGAGCCCCCAAAAAGAATATTCTCAACATCAAACCATAGAGTGTTGCGGCTATTGCCAAATGTAACACCGTCACTACCGGCGGAACCTTAAACAGAACATTTACCGCTCCCACGCCAATTTGACCCAGCACTAAGAGCAAAAGATAAAGTGATATCTTTTTGATCTCAGGAGTCATCCACTCTTCGTGTTTCACTTTTTGTGTAAGTCTAAAGAGAGCAAATATCAAAAACGTCAGTATGTAGGCGCCCACTCGGTGCACCGCTTGGAACGCCACCAATCGAGTGCCAAGCTCGGCTGAAAAAATATTTACCTCTGGGAGCAATGAACCATTGCAAAGCGGAAAGTCTTCGCAGGCAACGCCAGCGTAGTTACTCGAAACCAATCCACCTAAAATGATCTGTATATAAAGCGCTCCAAACACCACCGCTAACACCGCGGTAAATGAACGAGGAATAGGCCGTGATTGAGAAGTCGAACTGAAAAGTTCAAAATACACCCACAGCAAGCATCCAAAGAAAGACATTCCAAAAAACAAATGAAGCGTTACGAAGCTAAAGTGCAGCAATTTTATAACCGTTAAAGCCCCCATGATAATCTGAATGATCAAAATGGCGACGCCAGCTACGGAGGCTACAATGGCTCCTTTTTGAACAACATCTCGCTTATAAATCAAAAATGCTGTGAGGGCTAAAAACGCCAAACCAACAAAGCCAGCCACCGCTCGGTGAATAAACTCGTAGTAAACTTGCAAATCGTACGGCGGTATAACGTATCCAAAACAGAGTGGCCAATCAGGGCAAGCAAGACCCGCATCCATGGCTCGTACCGCGCCACCTAGGGCAATGAGAAAAAAGGTGATGCCTATAAGGATCTTTATCGGAAGTTTAAGCCCGTTAAGCTGACTCTTCATCTCTTGAGTTGTTCTCAAAGTGCCTTTGGTTGTGTTCATTGATTTACTCCCATCACTTCTTTACAAGACTACCCGACTTTTTTTGCCTGAATTTTCGCATTTTAAAGTTTTCACATTTTAAAGTCTCGCCTCTTAATCTGCCTATCTCATGTCTTCGGGCTTTCCCGCTTTCGCTATTTGTTTCTTATATCTGGCTTCAAAAACTTTATGTCTTAAGAAAGAGAAACAGCCACCGGTCAAGCAAGGGCTGGAGTAAAAAAACGAGCAGACTCAAGCTCACGGCAAGAAAAAACCCGAGCCATCGACGCTTGTAAGTAAGAATCTTGTCTGTTGCCTCAGCGGAAAAGTCCTCAGATGAGGAAGATTTTGGGTGAAGCAACGGGCTATTCAAAACTCGATAGTACTTGAAGTAAGTAAGAATTAGCCACGAAGTCATAGGGATCGACGCCAAGTAAAAAACCCAATAAGTAAAGGTAAACAGCGGAGCACAAAGTGCAAAAACAACATACACAAACAAGTAGGCTCCGATATGAATCAAAGCTCTTTTGTCGCCCACAACAACCGGAAGTACTGGAATGCCTCCATCTGCATAGTCGTTTTTGTATTTGATAGCGAGGGCCCAAAAATGTGGCATCTGCCACAAGAACAAAATCATGAATAAATACACTGATTCTGCGTTAATAACCGTGTTGCTAGATCCGGCATAACCCATAACAACAGGAAGCGCGCCAGGCACTGCACCAGGCACCGCTGCGAATGCCATTTTCGGCTTCCAGTTCAATGTGTAGAGGCCGTTGTAAAGCAATACCGTGATCAAACCAAGAACAGCAACCTTCACAGAAACAGTCAGCAAAAAGGCCGTTCCGATCATCATCGGAAATACCGACAATAGAAACCCTGTCAGCAATGAGATTTGACCAGAGGCGATGGGCCGATTCTGGGTTCTCTTCATTTTGGAATCTACCTGGAGCTCTTGAACCTGATTCAAAGCAAGGCTCCCACTACTGAGAAGAGAGAGTCCGGTCAGGAAAATTGACAAACTCAATAAATCAAACGGTCTGTCTGCCCCCAATCCGGTTAACCATCCAATCAGAGCGCATATAACGACGAGAATGACGATTTTGAATTTTGCTAGAGCCAACCAATGAGAACCCAACACACGCAATCTGGAAGCGAATGTAAAAGGGTTGTTCGTGGCGCTCGGTAAGTGACTCAAAAAATCTCCTATTTAGAACAAAAGATGAACAAAAATTATGAGCTAAAAGTTATCTTCTTTATTTAATGAAGCAAACGCCGGCCTCAGCCAATTATCCGCTTAGCTTCATCAAGTACTTCTTTGGCATGACCCTCTGCTTTTACTTTTCGCCACTCCTTTAGTAACTTGCCATCCTCGCCAATCAAAAAAGTCGATCTCTCAATGCCTATGACTTTTTTGCCGTACATGTTCTTCTCTTTTAAGACACCAAAAAGATTGCAAACCGTTTCATCTTCATCACTGAGTAAATCAATTGAGTAGCATTGCTTTTCTTTGAATTTTTCGTGCGACTTAAGAGTGTCTCTCGAAACTCCATACACCCTTGCGTTGAGTTTACTGAATTGGCTTTTTAGTTTTGTGAACTCATGGCCCTCAAGCGTGCAACCTGGGGTTGCATCTTTGGGATAGAAATAAAGAACAAGCACTTCGCCCTTATGCTTTGAAAGCTTAAACGGCTCACCTTCGGTAGAGGGCATTTCGAAATCAGGAACTTTTTTACCAACTGCAATAGAAGACATGAGACTGCTCCTTTTAGGAGCCTTCTACCACAAAAGGCTGGCGCTTCCCTTTTAGTAAACGCCGCATCAAGCTAGTTGATGATGAGGGCGTGTCCTCATTTGGACGAGCGTCTCGAGAAAGCCAATTTAATGTGAAATCAAGGCGCGAGGAGAAGTCATAGCACCGCTATGGCGCCGACGAGCAACGCTGAGGTCACTTTAAATTGGCTTTTGCAGTAGTTCGACCAAATGAGAACGCGCCCCAGGGCCGGGTCAGTAGTCTGCGCATTCCTTCGCCCTACTAAAGCTGGATAAAAGACTTTCGAGTGAATACATCGATTGCAGTGAGGATAAAAAACAAAAACAGAAAAAAGAAACTTGAGAAGAAGGCGAGTCTATTTAAAGAGGTCTCGTACTTTTGATGCATGAAATACCAGATAACCAGTGCCGCCTTCACAGTTGCTATGAGCATGGCAAGTGCCAGGTTAAAAGATCCAAAATCAACCTTGATTGCCCCAACCGTCATCACTGTTAATACAAGCAAAACGAAGTAGACATTAAAAAATACTTTTGGCTGAGTAACATGTATCTCTGAAGGATGATCTGAATTGCCGCTTGCCATATTTCACCTCGTTGTAAAAAAGCCCTAGTGGATAAGATAGAACATCGGGAACAAAAAGATCCAAACCAAGTCGACAATGTGCCAGAAAATTCCAACTCCCTCTACAGGAGTAAAATATTTTGGATTAAAATGCCCCTTGTAGAGCTTTATTAAAAGCCAACTGATCAAGACAATACCGGCAGTCACGTGAACTCCGTGAAGGCCCGTCATCATAAAATAGATCCCAAAAAACATCCCAATTTTCTCTGGATGATCCCCTGCATGGGTAAAGAAGTGTCCTGGCAATAGTCCGTCATGAATTTTGTGGGAGTATTCAAAGTACTTGATGATCAAAAACACAAAGGCGCAAGCAAATGTTAGCCACAAGTTAAGGGCCGCCTTTTTGTTTTGCCCCGTTTGAATGTAAGAGATCGAAAGTGCCATGGTCAGTGAACTTGTCAAAAGCACGATCGTGTTTGTAGCGCCCATTGTTACATCAAGATACTTATGACCATCAAAAAATATTTCAGGATAAAGACTTCTTAAAAACGCATATCCAACAAAGAGACCGCCAAACATCACGATCTCTGTCAGCATAAATAGCCAAATTCCTAGTTTGGCCGCCGAATACTGATGCTCGCGACTTTCAAAGTGATGAGCGTGGTCATGGGCTGTGTCTGCTGGAACTGAAGTACTCATAAATTGATCACCTGTAGTCGTAAGGACCTGTTGTTACTGTTGGTATTACTGGAAAGTTTTCATGTGGAGGCGGTGATGGAGTTGTCCACTCTAAAGTTGTTGCTCCCCAAGGGTTGGCTGGCGCCTTGGTTTTTGACCGGAGCGCCTGAATTATCGAAATGAAAGCAACAAGAAATCCGAGCCCAATCATCCATGAACCATATGTGGAGATTTCATTCAGGCGTGCGTATTCCGGTATATAATCATGGTACCGCCTGGGCATACCCAAGTTGCCCAATATAAACTGCGGAAAGAACGTAACATTGAAACCCACGAAAATGAAAAACCAAGATATGCGAGCCATCGTCTCGTTGTAGACCTTGCCAAACATTTTCGGGAACCAATAGTAAGTTCCCCCCATTAGTGCCATGAGAGTGCCGCCCACCATAACATAGTGAAAGTGTGCTACCACAAAGTAAGTATCATGAAGGTGCACATTAGTAGCCAACGTCGCCAAAAATATCCCCGTAAGTCCGCCAATGGAGAAGATAAACATAAAGCCCAGCCCGTAAAGCATAGGTGAATCAACGCTGATCGAGCCTCGGTAGAGCGTGGCCACCCAGTTGAAAAGCTTGATCGCGGTGGGAACTCCCACCAACATTGTCAGCAACGAAAACACGAGGCCGGCAATCTCAGACTGCCCACTCACAAACATATGGTGACCCCAAACCAAAAAACTCACCGCTGCAATTGCGAGGCTTGAGTAGGCAATGGCCGTGTAACCAAAGATTGTCTTTCGAGAAAAGGCCGCAACAATCTCACTCACCACGCCCATCGCAGGTAACACCATGATGTAAACAGCTGGGTGAGAGTAAAACCAAAAAAAGTGCTGAAACAGTACGGGGTCACCGCCAAGTTCCGGGTTGAAAATTCCTACGCCAAGGACCCTTTCAATAATCAAAAGCAGCAAAGTGATTGCCAAGATGGGCGTGGCTACCACTTGAAGAATAGCTGTTGAATAGAGCGCCCAAACGAACAACGGCATTCGCTTCATGGTCATACCGGGGGCTCGCAGCTTGTGCACTGTTGTTATAAAATTGATGCCAGTAAGTATTGAGGAAAAGCCCATCGTAAACACACCGGCGACAACCAACACGACAGCACCAGAAGATTTGATGCTATACGGAGTGTAAAACGTCCACCCAGTGTCTACTCCGCCAAAAAATACAGAGGAGATGGTAAAGATGGCACCCGCCATGAATATGTACCAACTAGCGAGATTCAGCCGCGGGAACGCGACATCCTTTGCCCCCAAGTGCATCGGTAAAAAGAAGTTGCCCAAATAGGCCGGTATGCCTGGAACAACAACCATGAACACCATGATGGATCCATGAAACGTCAGAAATCGATTGTAAACGTCTGGTGAGAAATACTGCTGACCTGGTGCCATCAACTCTAGGCGCATCAATAGAGCAAAAATGCCTCCTACAAAAAAGAACAGCATGACTGATATGAAATACATGACACCGATCTTCTTGTGATCAAGTGTAGTTAACCAAGATTTGAGTCCTGTACCGTGGTGTAAATAATCGTGTTCAGTTGTTGCGCTTCCTGTGGCGGCATTGGCCATATCCACTACTCCTTATAAACTCTTTATGTATTCGATGATGAAACCAATTTCTTCTTCTGTAATCTGCCCTTGGAACGGAGGCATGATCACGCCTTGATATCCTTGAACGACTTTTGCCTGAGGATTCAAAATAGATTCAACGATATAATTTGCGTCTGCTTTATCGATATTTCCTCCGCCAACAAAGGATCTAGGGCTGTCAAACAAACCCTTAAAAGATGGCCCCACACGAGCTTCTCCGTCAGTTGTATGGCAGGCGTTGCAACCTTTGTTTTTGTAGAGAGTCTCGCCTTTTTGCGCTAGACTCATTCCGGCGGAATCATCCGTTTCTAACCATTTCTGATACTCGTCTTGGGGAATAACTTTAACAGAACCGATCATTTGTGAATGGGCGGTACCGCAAAACTCCGTGCAGAAGATCCTATAGTTGCCAACTGCGTTCGCCTCAAACCAAAGCTTAGACATTCTACCCGGAACAGCGTCTTGTTTGATTCGAAAGCTCGGCACAAAGAAACTGTGCAAGACGTCGGATGCGGTAATGTTGAGAACAACCGGCGTGTCCACGGGAACAACCATGTCGTTAGTGACTTTTTTGCCGTTTTTGTAATGCATTTCCCAAAGCCATTGTTTACCTACTACCTGAACCTCAATGGCATTATCAGGAAAGGTTCTCATTTTGTGGTAAACGACCCAGCCCCAATAAAACACTCCCAAAAGAAGAACTAACGGAATAAAGCTCCAAAGAAATTCGAGAAAGTAATTATGTGTAATATGAGGTGTTTTGTCGGTATGAGTTTTTCTTTTGTATTTGACCACAAAGATGGTCATCCCCCCCATAAGCACCACAAAGAAAAAGATACTCACCCATAGCATGAAGTTGTAAACAGCATCGACATCGCCGGCAAACGTTGATGCCTGAACTGGCAAATACGAGTTGGCATTTGCTGAATCTACTAAGAGCGATAACCAAGCCTTGATAAACATTCGATCTCCCTACGCCTGCGCAACCTTCTGTTTGCGCCAAAATCCCACTAAAAAAAATCCCAAGACCAATACAGTAACAGCCCCGGCCGCTCTCATAATATTGAAAGCATAAAAGGCATACCCTCTTTGCGCAGGATCATAATGAAAACAAAACAAGAGTATTTTGTCAGCAACTGATCCCACCTTCCCTTCGGAGGCCTCTACGAGCGAAAGCCTTAACAAAGTCTCAGGAAAAGCGATCCCAAAAAGCGTTCTTGAAATCACACCACTTGGAGTGACAACAAATGCCGCGGCCCCGTGAGCCCATTGCTGCCCGATAGGGTCCCACTTGTACTTGAATCCGACCTGAGAGGCTAGAGCTTTAACGTGATCCTCTTTGCCAACGAGAAAGTTCCAGCCCTCCGCTGAGTCGGCTCGTCCGTAGGCCTTCAAGTAGTTCTCTTTTTTCTTTGCTGCAAGCTCGGGTGTTTCATTCGGATCAATGCTCACAGTCACTAAATTAAACTGCTCGCCAACGTTCCATTTCAGTTCTTTAAGGCCCTCAAGTAGGCCATTGAGATGAAAGTTACACAAGTTAGGACAAGAATAATATACGAGAGACAAAAGCGTCGGTTTGGTGCCATCAAAGTACTGTCCTAATGTCACCTGGCGGCCGCGGTCGTCGGTAAACTGGAGATTGCGATCAATTGTTTCTCCAAGACGCTCTTCGATTCCGATATCTTCGATCGCAGCCGGCTTTTCGCTCGCAGCTTTTTGTCCTGACCATGGCAAACCCTGAGCAAAACTCGTGGTCGCCGGAAGCATGAACATAAAAGCCATAAGTTGGAGCATGCAGATTCCTAAGGAAGTTTAGTACATTCCAGATTTCATAAATTGTTTTACATCACCGGGCGATACTTTTTCGGACGGCACTTTGCCATCAATATAGTTCCCCTTGAGATAATGTGTCAGTGCCCACTTCGCTTCAAATGAAAATCGGTCAAATCGGTGCTCAGGCACACTCGCTAGGCCGCGAGGATTTGCGATGAGCCAGTATGTGTCTAGCAGAGGTAAGCCGCCCTCTGCTCCGCCGCTCAGAAACTTCTGCCTGACAGCATCGACTCCCGCGCCACTTACCGTATGACAGTTCTGACAGTTAACCTGGTAAAGACCCGATCCCAAATCCGTGAGTTCTTTTGAGCCACCCGCCCAAATCACAAAACGATCTAAAGATTCACCTTTTGGAAACTTTGCCTGCGCCTCGAGCCTTTCGATATCGATTGGGCCCGGATTGCTGCCAATCACAAAAATGAAGAAGATTGGCGTGATAATCAGACTAAGTAGGAAGATGAGCTTCCCGGTAGCGTTACTGAGATCTTTGGTGGGCATGTTTTGCTCTTTCCTAGTTGTCGAAAGCTAATTGATACTGACTTAAAATTCTTTATTTTCGGTCAAAAAGTCAAAAAATAATTGGTTGTCTTTTAACCACTGCTTACTTTGACGAAAATTCGGACAGTGCTGTTCTACCAGATTCCAGAAATTTCTGGAGTGATTCATTTCTTTAAGGTGGGCAAGTTCGTGAACAATTACGTAGTCCGAGACGCTGGGATGGGCCGCCACCAACCGCCAATTAAGCTCTACCTGACCCTTCGACGAACAGCTTCCCCATCTCGTCTTATAATCACGAAACTTCAAGGTCGCAGGTTCTAGGCCTGTCTTCTCAGAAATTGTTGATGCGCGCAGCGATAAATAATTTGATCCAGCCTCTTTATAGTAGGAGCGCAGAAGTTTTCTCAAAGAATCTTCATCGAAACGCGACGTGTGAATCGTAAAACCTTCACTCGAACACTTTTGCATTTGTCCGCGCGCGAATTTATGTGGCACAATTCGCACAGGCAATTCTTCGCCCAACCAAGGGAGGGTTGTCAAATCTGTCAGTGAAAACCTTTTTAGCTGAGAAATTCTCACAGCAGACTCGATGAGCTTTTTCTGTATCCAAGACCTGCTTTCTTCAAGAAATTGCACTATCTCGGCGCTCGTGGTTCTTTGGGCCACATTTACCGAGACATTTCCTGTATGATGCACAGTAACAAAAAGCCTCGGGCGGCGCCGTCTTCGGCTGACCTTAACCTTTTGGTTGCTCCACTCGATGATTTCAAGGTTCGCCATATATTTAGTCATTGAACCCATAAAATCCGCCTTGATCAAGCATCTGCGAGTGTTTATCGTTCAGTCCTTGAGGTCAGGCCCCATACGAGAGCGTGGGTAATTAATCCCGCCAGGTCTGAAAAGAAGCAACGGTCGTTATCGACCTCTGCGTTATGGGTTTCCTGGCCACCTTTTTTGGGGAACCAACATGGCCTACCAAGTGATCGCCAGAAAATGGCGTCCGAAAAATTTTAGCCAGCTCGTAGGTCACGAATCTATCCGAACGACTCTCATCAATTCACTCAAAAACGATCGGCTGCCGCACGCTCTACTATTTTCTGGATCAAGAGGTGTCGGAAAAACATCCACCGCGCGCATCCTCGCCAAAATTTTAAGGTGCACAGATCTTCACGATTACACTCCTTGTGAAAATTGCCAAAACTGCAAAGAGATTACAAGTGGTTCTAGTCTTGACGTGGTTGAGCTTGATGGCGCAAGCAACAATGGTGTGGATGCTATTCGAGAGCTTATCGAGACATCTCGATTTATGCCCTCAAGTGGCTCTCGAAAAGTTTATATAATTGACGAAGTTCATATGCTCTCAACAAGTGCATTTAATGCACTTTTAAAAACGCTCGAAGAGCCGCCCGCACATGTTGTTTTTATTTTTGCCACAACAGAGCCTCACAAAATTCCGCTCACGATACTCTCGCGCTGCCAACGCTTTGAATTCGGCAGGATTCGTGTCAAAGAAACTTATGAACACCTAAAAGAAATCGCCAAGCAAGAAGGCATTCAGTTTGAAGAGTCTGCCCTTTGGAGCATTGCCCAGGCCGGAGACGGCTCTATGAGAGACAGTCAAAGCCTGCTTGATCAAGCCGCCTCTTTTAGTGAGAGCCAGCTAACTACAAAGCTTGTATCAGACATGTTGGGTGTTGCGCCCCGCGAGCAGATTCGCGCCCTTATTTCGGCGATCCTCAACAGAGACGTAAATGCAGGCATAAGCCTCATTGCGCAATTTGACCGCCAGGCCTTTGATAACAAACGTATCGTTGATGAGCTACTAGTAAACCTTCGCGACATGGCAGTCTTAAAGATATCACCTCATTCGGATTGGCTTGATCTGTCTGATGAAGACCAAGCTTGCTTGACACAAATGTCGTCATTGGTGAGCTCCGAAGAAATTCAGTTTTTATTCGATGTTGCTCTTAAAGGGGCACAAGATATTGCTCGCACTCATGTTCCGCGCATGGCGTTTGAAATGCTCTTATTAAAAATGATAAGCGCTCCAAAGGTTGCCGACATCGGAGCCTTGCTCAGAGGTGCTCAAACATTAGCCATATCTCAAGATCCCGTGACTATAGCCGATTCTCAGAAACAAGAGGCTAATTTTACAAGCCCACCTCCTTTGCATGACGACAAGAACAGCTTTAGGAAACCATCTCCTTCAATTTTAAACAAAAACCCCGTGAGCTCTCAGAACGCGCCTACAAGTAAAAGTCATAACTCTCGCCCAACACCAAAGCAGATATCTTTAGATGGTCATCTTGAAGAAGGATGGTTTTCTTTAGTTGCCGAAATAAAAAGAGACCACCCATTTTGGGCTGCGAAGTTAGAACACCTGAGCGCTTTAGAACTTTTGGATGGCCGTTTAAAGCTGGGCGCTAAAGCTAGCCACTCATTTTTGTCTCAGCAGCTTTCGACACCCAAAACCACTCAGGCCCTTAGAGACTTACTGAAAACTTACGGAATTGTTGTAAGCCATATCGAGATCGCTACGGTATCGGCACATACGCAGACTCCCGTAAAAGCCCCTAAAGAAGTTCAACGGGGTCAGGCTCAAAAACAAGAGGCTGAAATCTTAGAAAAAATTAACCAGGATCCACTAGTGAAAAAATCAAAGGCATTATTTAATGGTGAAATTCAAATTACAAAGGAGAACCGATGAAAGGCTTTCCCGGCGGAATGCAGCAGTTCATCAAGCAAGCAAACCAAATGCAAAGTCGCATTCAGAAGCTGCAGGAGCAGCTGGAGACGAAAGAGTACGCGGGAACGGCGGGAGGAGGCTCTGTTTCGGCCATTGCCACCGGTAAGCTTGATGTCAAAAGCATAACAATTAAACCCGAGGTCCTCGAAGCAGCAGATACGGAAATGGTTCAAGATCTTGTGATGATCGCTGTTAATGAGGCCCTCAAACTGGCCAAAGCTGAGCGAGATGCAGAAATGCAGAAAACCACTGGCGGAATGGGGATCCCAGGGATTTTCTAGTCGTTTTTTTGCGATGAGAATCCCCATCATATGAGCCAACAAATACCTACTCTTCAAAGACTTATTAGTGAACTCTCGAGGCTGCCGGGCATTGGTGAGAAAACCGCTGAGCGGCTTTGCTATTTTATCTTAAAGACTGGATCTGAATATTCAGATCGTCTCAAGCAAGCTCTTAGCGATGTTCAAATCAACGTAAAGACCTGTCAAATATGTTACTCGTACACGGACCTTGAGGAGATATGCCATATCTGCCGAAACCCCGACCGCGACCTCCACTCAATTTGCGTCGTCGAGCAAGCCTCTGATATTTTTCGAATTGAGTCTGCGGGAGCCTTCAAAGGGCAGTATCATGTTCTTCAGGGCGCGCTCTCTCCACTTGATGGCGTTTTAGCTGAGGACCTTCGAGTAAAGGAACTTTTTGAAAGACTCGATGAAGCTATCGTTGCCGAAGCACCTATTAAAGAGATTATTCTTGCGCTAGATGCCGATATTGAGGGCGACACAACGGCTCTCTACTTGGCGAAAATGCTTGAAGGTAGAGGCGTGCGCTTAACAAGAATTGCGCATGGTGTTCCATTTGGAACGAATATAGATTATATTGATCAACGAACACTTTGTCGGGCTCTTGAAAATAGGGTGGAGATTTAAGCCCCTCTAGCGCCACCAAGAATCATTTGCACGATTGCCTATTGAATGAAAGTCTAAAGCCATGTCTGTCGTGAATTACAACGCCAAAGAAATCCACTGCAAAATAGTTTATTACGGTCCTTCATTGGGCGGCAAAACTACGAATGTTCAGTGGATTTACCAAAAAACCAATCCCGACAAAAAAAGCGAGATGCGGTTTTTACCTACAGAAAACGAACGAACTCTTTTTTTTGATTTCTTGCCTTTAGAAATTGGTAAGGTTCAAGATTTTACAACTCGGTTTCATTTGTACTCTGTGCCTGGGCAAATCGTTTATGACTCTAGCCGAAAGCTAGTCATGAAAGGCCTAGACGGTGTGATCTTTGTAGCTGACTCGCAAAGAGAGCGCATGGATGAAAATGTTGAGGCTCTAAAAAATCTTGAAACAAATTTGAAGCAGCAAGGATACGACATTCACCAAATTCCGTTGGTGTTCCAATACAACAAGCGAGACCTACCAAATGCGCTTCCGATTAGTGAGCTACGCTCAAAGCTAAACCGTTTCAATGCCCCGGAACTTGAGGCCGTCGCCAGCGAAGGCAGCGGCGTGTTTGACACCCTCAAGATCATTTCAAAGAAAATATTAAATGTCCTTAAGGGCGGCGAAATCTAGGATCTTTTGCTTTTGCGGGGATTTGATCTTAAAACGTGATTACTATGGGCGTAGTCGAAGAAATTCTCCTATATAAAAAGCAAAATGGCTTTCAGATCTTGGCGCACTACTATGAAGAGGGTGATATCCAAGACATCGCCGATGAGATTGGCGATAGCTTGTTTTTAGCCCAAAAAGGCTCTCAGTCTGACAAGCAAAACATCATTTTGGCTGGCGTTGTTTTCATGGGCGAAAGCGTGAAGCTGTTGGCCCCCCACAAGCGAGTCTTTGTGCCCGATGTGAATGCGGGGTGCAGCCTAGTTCATGGATCGCCAGAAGTTAAGTTTCGGAAGTGGCGCGAAAGTTTTGAAGATGCGATTTGTGTTACCTACATTAATAGCAGCGTTAAGGTAAAGGCTTTATCAGACATCATCTGTACCTCTAGTAACGCAGAAAAAATCATCGCAAGCATTCCATCAGGTAAAAAAGTGCTATTTGCTCCTGATCAAAACTTGGGCCGTTATCTTATTAAAAAAACAGGTCGTGAAATGGAGCTTTGGCCGGGCAGCTGCGAAGTTCACGTTCTTTTTCACGCAAAAGAACTCGATAAACTTATAAGGCAGAATCCGGAGGCCGTCGTGATTGCTCATCCGGAGTGCAATGACGGAATTCTTTCTCTTTCGCATGTAATTGGCTCGACGTCACGACTCCTTGAAGAGGTTCGGTCCAATCCTGCAAAGAAGTTTATAGTTGCTACAGAAGAAGGCATTCTACATCAAATGAAAAAGGTTCGCCCAGATGCTGAGCTGATACAGGCGCCTACTGAGGCGGGCTGTGGCTGCAATCAGTGCCCTTATATGAAGCTCAATACCTTAGAGAAAATCCTGAGAATACTGAAAGAGGGTGTTTCGAGTGCTGCCGGCACTCAAAAGTTGCTTCCCGAAGAGATCTTTATAGAGACTGAATATTTTGAAAAGGCGAATTTGGCACTTGAGCGAATGATGAAAGTTTCTCGCGGCGAGCCGATTGATTGGAACTCTGGTATCTCAATTTGATACTGACGCGGAGTTCAGGAATTCCCTTAAACTTTGGTCCCGCCAGACCGAAACAACCTTAACACGTTCTTTTGCTACAAGCTTTAGGCCAGCAGTCTCTTTGAGTGCGTGCTTAAATGTGAATACTTAAAGAACTATGGCCGACCCGTACGCTGTTGAATGGATATGTAAGAGGTTTTAGAAGGAGCGTAGAATGATAAAGAAGTCCAATCGAGTTTCTACACGAAAAGAAATCGAAGGAATAAACGTAAGCAATCTAACAGCACTTGATAAGTTTGCAGTCATTTCAAGAAAGGCTAAACTTGTCGATGCTTCGTCGACGGGATTTCTACTTTTGGTGGACAGAAAAGACATCGTTCCAAAAGCTCTCAGGCAAACCCTCACCTTAGAATCTATTGAGGGTGAACCTATTATGCTGACCATTTCAGAAATGGATCTAGAAATTGACGGGCTCGTTACTCGAACTAAATTCCTAGGAAAAGGCATTTTTGAAGTAGCCATTGATTTTTCGTTTGATGCTCCTGAGTATTGGCGTGAATGCCTATTGGATCTATTACCCTCTCCTCAAAGATAGGATTTTAAATTTCAAACATGCGCTTGATTTGACGCCCTTGAGCATCTACATTCGGCTGCATTGTGGTGGATTTACTAGAAATATTTAAAACTCCGATCGAGCTGAGGCCTGACCACTGGGAAGACGTTGTCTTGAAGGCCCTCCCCTCACGACTTTACCACCTGTTAGATCAAACTGCCGCTCAAGGCCCTGATGGATGGCCCTACTTGAGAGTCGGCTTTGTGGAGAGCTCTGGCGTCTCAGCATCTGGAAGCACGCAGACTGGTGAATCAGCAACTCAACTTTTTGAATGGCTTTCAGCAAGAGGCATAGGTCTTTGGGTCGACCCGCTGAACAGCAATACTGCAGATACTTCTTATCTCATCACTTACGGTATGGTCTTAAACTTTTGCCTTAATGGCGAACTAAAACTGAAAGACTCGTCAGCCCCGTTGGCTGAAGAGTTTACCCTCGATGGTGGAGCCCCAATTCATTGTGGCCCCCCATCACATGAGTACCTACCAAAGACAGCTCAAAAGATTTTGCGTGCGTTTTTGCAAGATCAGGGCGTTCTTATGCCTAAAATACTTATGATAAGTGAGAATAAGAAAGACTACGATTTGTGTTTTTCGCTCGAGTCTTTAGGGAGCCCTCCGAAAACTGAACATCAGGGAATTTTAGAAGCTATTTCGTGGTTTCTACCCACGCACTATCGGCTAGCACTCATATCGGAGCAGGGGCTGCCTCGGTTTTTTACTTTGGGTGACGACGCCAATTGAGTGCAACAGTGAATAGAGGTCAATAGAGACCTGGCCGTAATTACGAAAATCTCAGTCTCAAGAGCCGCTATCACTTAGGACACTGAAGATTCAAGCTAGGAGCAATCGGACATCTAAATGCCTCTATATCTCTGAAAACAGAAGCTTCAAACTAACGGTAATCGGGCTTTTTACACGAATTTTAAAGAGAAGCAGATTCGCCTCCTTCACAATAATCCCAAAGTCTGAGAAATCCATCTTAGTAGCTCCTACTGCAGTGAGCTTCGAGGGTGATTCGCCTGTTTTCGAAAGTACCAACTCGATGGCATCAGTTTTTTGCGCTCCTCTTATGTTCCAGGCTCCAGAAGCCAAAGCCTTTGCGGGCTTCCCCGCAGCTACAAGCGCTTGCCAGTCAGGTTCTATCTCTATCTTACTGATTTCAAATGACACCGTCTCAAACTTGATTGCACCCCTTTGATCATCTCGGATCTCGTCTTCAGCGGTGCAAATATGTTCATCGGGGAATTTACTCTGAGAATAATCGAGCATGAGTGACTCTTTGACATGACAGTCTCGTTCGTCATCACCGGTCTTCATGGATGCCACATCGACCGACAATTTGCCAATGGGCGCAAGTGGCTCTGTGTTTATTAGTTCTTTATCAAAGGCGAAGTCGTTGAGCCTCGCCTCGCCTCTAACTTTGCCTAGTGTGAAAGCAAATTCAAAATTCACTGTTGATTTAGCTGTGTCTAACACCAACCTATCGCTTTTTTCAGTCTTCTCTGCTTGCGCGACAATCGCCTCATTAAAAAAGAAGATAGATAGAAAACACGTCGCTGAAATTAACAAAGTGAAATTTCTCAACGTCTGTCCTTCTGGATAAAACCGCAAGATTTAAAAAGTAAGAATGTCAGCATTGAGTATAGCGGCCCAAGATCGCACGTAGAGCTTGTCAGAGCTAGTGGCGACGTCGGTAATGCCGTGTTGGTAATGAATTGCCAGTTGAAGCGGAATACCAATATCTATTCCGGCGCCAAACCCAAGAAGTAGGGATGTGTTTGAAGACTCAATCTGCGGATCACCGGTTGAAGGGGTAACTGCGGCAGAGGATTTAGACCCTAAAACTAAACCACCATCTAAAAATAGACTTACCATATCTGTCGGTAGCAGATGAAACCTAACGAACGCCGGTATTTCAACATACTTGATGCTTAATGTGTATTCCTGTCCCAAGGCCGTCGTACTGCCTTGAAATTCATTCATTCTTAGCCCGACAATAAAATCTAAAACCGGGAGTAAATCAAAATTCAGCTGAGCCCCGTAGAGCATAGAATTCTTCTGACTGTAGGCTTGTGTGCTGCCGGGACTTTCATAGGCGAATTTGTTCTGGTTCATACCCGCATTCACACCAAGTTTCATGATCGCGTGAGAAGTCGACGTAATAGCCAAGAAACTGAAAAAAACAATAGCTACAAATTTTTTCACAAAGCTTTCCCCCGGTAAGTTTTAAGTGGCCTAAAACTTACTATACGATTTACGAGACGGTCAATCGGGTTCAGAATTCTCATTCGGGCCCGCCATGAAGTGTATAATTTTAAATTTCTGTCTGGGTCGTAAATCCCTTTAATGTCGTGCTGAGCTCGTCTTTGTCGCGCGAAGCTGTAGGTTCGCTTTGGCAATAAAGAGCTACGAGTTTTGCTAAAGCTTCCAGGGATTCGATATGAGTTCTCTCGTAACCATGCGAAGAGTCGCAACCAAAGCAGACCAACGCTGTTCGAATATCATTTCCGGCTTCGATCGCTGAGGCAGCATCACATCGATACCATCTAAAAACATCCCTCTCGTGTTGAATGCCATTGCTTTCACAAAGACCCAGCAGCTTATGAGTCAAATGATAATCAAAAGGACCCGTCGAGTCTTTCATACAAACTGTCACGCCAGCCTCAGTAGAGTTTTGCCCTGGCGCAACTGTGGAATTGTCAATACTCACCATTTCGGATACGTCGCCATGCAGGACCGCCGAGGCTCCTGAGCCAACCTCTTCTGAGATCGTAAAGAGTAAATGACAATCAAGAGGCAAATCGGCTTTGCTATCAGACAAATACTTTGCCGCAGCTAAAAGTGTGGCGACGCCTGCTTTGTTGTCGAGGTGTCTTGAAGAAATGTATTTGTCATCAATGATTTCGAAGACTGGATCGATGGCAATAAAATCTCCTATTTTATACCCAGCACTCTGAAGCGTAGCCTTGTTGAAAACAGGAGAGTCTACTCGAACCTCTACCGTGTCCCAAGAAATCGGAAGTGTGTCGATTTCTTTGTTGTATGTATGACCAGAGCTCTTGAGCGGTAAAATGCTACCTCGCTTAACCCCATCATCACAGAAAATTGTGACTCGGGCTCCTTCAGCAAATCGAGAAGACCATGTGCCAATAGGAACTATCTGCAATCTTCCGTTGTCCTTTAAAGATTTGGTCATTGCACCTAGAGTATCTAGGTGAGCTACGATCGCCCTACCCGGATTGGCCTGCCGTCCTTTTAAGTTTGCGCGAATGGCTCCTCTTCGAGTCATCTCAAAGCCGATCCCCATTTTCTCCAGTGATCTACATGTGTATCTAACGATTTGATCTGTATAGCCGGTTGGCGAAGGTATACTGATCATCTCCTTGAGTGTTGAAAGTAAAAATTCAGTGTCTATCTTGGGGGTTTTCAATCAAGGCCTCCTCGATTTGTTGATCTCTTGCCGCGTTGTTTGTAGCGTACGCTGTTTCAGGAAACAGGAGATCAATATATTTTTCAACCACGGGCTGGGGCTCGTGATTCGCAAGCCCCGGGCGTTCATTGGCTTCAATGATGACGTAGTGGTTGCCCGAAATCGCTTTCATCATAAAATCAAAGCCCACTACCGGGATATCTAGCGCTTGCGCTGCGCGCTCTGCCTCTCTCTGAATAAATGGAGAAATCAACGGTGTGACATCCTTTATAGTGCCGCCCTGATGTACGTTACTCGCTTTTCTTACAACAAGGGTCTGCCCCACATCTAAAACGTCATCCAGACCAACTTTGTTTTCATGCAGACATCGCAGCATTTCTTCGTCAATAGGAATTTTAGACTCCCCGCCAGTTGCCTGACTTCTCCTGCGGCTTTGCTTTTCGATAAGCTCTCGCAAGGATGTGCGGCCGTCACCGGTAACTTGAGGCGGCTCGCGAACTGCCGCAGCCACAAACTTTTTACCAATAACGATGATTCGAACATCAAATCCCTTAACCATTTGCTCTACGATAACTGATCGGTGCCCTGTACTGATCAACTGAGCTATGGCTAGCTCAACACTTTGTATGCTCTCAAGGCCAACGTATACTCCGCGACCCTGCTCTCCTGATATTGGCTTTACTACTACTTTCGAGTACCGATCGAGTAACCTCAGCCAACCTTTTTTATCTCGAGCATCTACTTGTTCAGGAACTTGCAAGCTTGCCTCTGCCAGAACTTTGTTTGTGAGTGTCTTGTTGTCGCAGAGTAAAAAGGAATACGCAGAGGTAAGATCGGACAACGACTCCCGCATCCTCAGTTTTCGTGCGCCCGAGCTAATCGTAAATAGAGACAATTTGGGATCGACGATATCCACTTGCAAACCACGCCGGATAGCTTCGCGAACAATAATTTCAGCGTAGGGGTTTAGACTCTCTACCGGAGCCTGAGTATATAATGGTTCATTGAAAGTGTTGCGTATTTTTACCGCGAACACAGGGACTCTTTGAAAACCCAACTTCTCGTAAAGTTTAATTGCCGATTCATTGTCGTGCATGACAGACAGATCCAAAAAAGAGTTACCCGTAGCTTGAAAATACTCTATGAGATATCTGGTCAACGCCTCTCCCACTCCTGGCAAACTAGCTGTTGGGCTTACCGCTAACGACCAAAGACTCGAGCCTTTCTCAAAATCGTCAAAGGTCTCGACGTGGTTCAAACCAATAACAAATCCTACAATCTGATTGTCCACTAACGATTCTGCCACGAGAGGGAATACATCTTTTGAGCGACGCTTCTTCCAAAGATATAGCGGATCGATTGGGACCATGTTGCGAGCTCTCAAAATAGTCTCAATCTCTGGAATATCTGTTTTACTTTGAATCCTTCTTATTAAAAGATTTCTTTTAGGTGTTTTTGCCGGTCGATAATTTTCAAACCAAATTCGAAAAGTGTGAGATGGATCTAAGAACAAGTGTGCTGGTGAGTGATTAAGAACAATGTGGGGATCTTTGATATAGAAGGCGATATCTCGCGTTCCTGACTCTTCTTTCAAAAGTTGACTAACCATTTTTTCCGTAGAAGAAAAAGTTTGTCCAAAAATAAGCCTTCCCCATCCGCAGTTCACAACACAGTCAGGCGCTTTACTCGCTGACAAAAGGTTGTGCTGGCTTGCCAAGAGATTCTCGCTTCGAGCCTTTTGGTATCGATGCTGCTGATGCTTGCGTTTTATTTTTGGCATTAGCAAACCTCGATTTGGTGAATTTGAAGCCACTTCTCTAAGACAGTTATCTGCCAAAGCATAGAGCCGCCAAGTGGCGTGATGTTGGATTTAGGTGAATCCATGAGATTTTTTATAAACTCTTGCCTAAATATATTCGATGAATACCGCCCGACAAGTTTATTGTCTTGATTTGAAAAGGTTCTTTGTGCGTATTTCAGAAATGGGCCTTGTACATACTTGAGCTCCGGCACCGGAAAGTAGCCTTTCGGTCTATCGATCACTTCATGCGGAAGCATTCTATACCCCAACTCTCGAAGAATGTGCTTGCCATGTTTTTGGATCTTCATTTCTGGAGGCATGCGCGCCGCGAGTTCGATAACTTCGTGATCCAAAAACGGCACTCTTGCTTCGAGCCCAAAAGCCATTGTCATGTTATCCACACGCTTAACCGGGTCGTCCACAAGCATCACCGAGGTGTCCAAATGAAGCACGCGATCAAGGGGGCCTTCACTTTGATATTTTGAAAAGAATTGCTCCACAAACTTTGTACTAAAATCTTTATCAACAAAAGCTTTACTGAGAGTGTTTGAGAGCTCTTCGTGAGATCTATCAAAAAAATGCTTTTTGTACTCCGCTAAAGCATCCGAAGTCTTGAGCATCGGCGGATACCACTTATACCCTGCAAAGACTTCATCCGCTCCTTGGCCACTTTGTACCACTTTGACTCTTTGTTTTGCAAATTGCGAGAGAAGATAAAAACCCACATTGTCATGCGATACCATCGGCTCTTCCATAGCAGCTATGCAGCTGTCGAGCTCTGGCAAAAGTTCGCTGGTTGCTACATTGATCTTATGGTGGATTGTCTCGAATTTTCTGGCGACAAGATCAGAATACTCAAACTCATTCCCCTTTTCATTTTCTGCACCGCTAAAGCCAATTGAAAAGGTGTGAAGCTCTCCAGGGCTTTGCTCCCTTACAAGCGCTGTTATAAGACTTGAATCTAATCCACCTGACAAAAATATTCCCACCGGAACATCAGCTACCAGCCTTCGCTCTACTGATTTTGAAAGCTTTTCGTAAACCAAGTGCAACCAATCACTTTGCTGAAGATGAGCGTCTTCCGCCCTTCTAGAGTTTTGAAAACTCCAGTAAGTCGATTTTGTAAGTTTTCCCTGTGAGTCTATTTTTAAAAAACATCCTGGATTCAGCTTCTGGATAGGGCTAAGTATGGTCGCTGGAGCAGGGACTACTGAGTGAAACGTCATGTAGTAATGAAGGGCCTCTCGGTTGAGACTTACTTTGACATCGTCATGATACGTAAGGGCTACGAGCGAAGATGAGAACAAAAAACGCTTGGCATCAGAGACGTAATAATATGGCTTAATACCTAACCGATCTCTTGCAGCGAAGAGTTCGTTATTCTTAAAATCCCAAATGCTAAAGGCAAACATTCCGTTGAAACGATTTAGAGCTTTCTCTTTCCAATGATGATAAGCCTTCAAGATAATTTCTGTGTCGCCTGAAGATCTAAATTTATAGCCGAGCTGGCACAACTCCTCTTTTATCTGTTTGTAGTTATAAATCTCACCATTAAATACGATGGCCAGGCCTAACTCGTGATCCACAAAAGGCTGCGAAGAATGATCAGAAAGATCAATGATAGAGAGTCTCTGATGTCCAAAAAGGACTTTTGGAGAATTACTAATCGGACGGTCTTTAAAATTGTCCCAGATTCCGCGCGCATCTGGGCCCCTTGGGGCCAAGCGGCGCAAAGCCCTTTCATGGTTTTCGGAAGATGGCAATTTGCCATCAAATCTTAGCTCACCGTGAATGCCGCACATGTCGTTTAAAACTAAAAATCCTGAAGCGCTAAGTAAAGACTCATCGACCCTTGACAGGATATCGAGCTCAGAATCTTTACTGATATTTTACTTAAGTGTCTTCGCTTGATTTTCGGCTTATTTTTTACAAATCGAGCAGCGCCCCACGAACTCCTCAACAAGGCCCGAAGCTTCTACCATTTTTTCGATGAAGGATTCTCTACTGAGTACTTGTTTGTAATTAGAATGAGCCCTCCATATATTTGCGATTTTCTCGTCAATTGCTTTGGACTCCTCAGCCGTTTCAATTCTCAGCGGATTTTGATGGTTGTACCCCTGCTCACTGTCGGGAGTGCGCAAATGAATGACAAGATCGTACTTAGAATACTCAGAGGTGTAGCTTGACTGAAATGTGCGAAAAAATGTTTCCTCATCTTCTGGCCAGTAGGCAAGCCCGTCCAAAGTGCCTCGATCACATAGCGCCACAAAATACTTTGCTTGGCTGTCGACGAGGTTCTCCATCTCTTTTTGCACCTGGTAAATAGCGCGCTGAGAGCAAAGTTTTGCCTCTTGGTTTGGTAGTCTCCAAAACCCACCGCTGAAGAGTATTCCAGCAGATTCGGGTAGAATTGCCACGTGCTTGCAAAGCCTTCTCTTGAGAGCCTCTAAAACAGCCGTCTTCCCAGCACCAGGTCCACCTGTTAATACTAACTTACGCATACGCCCCCCCGCTATTTTGAATTAGACTTTTATTTTCTCACTTCATTATCTAGATGGTGCCCTTTTGAAAAAGCCAAAATGTTACTGAGGGTCGTGGTAGCGATATTTCCTAGAGCTTCGTTGGTAAGAAAAGCCTGATGCGATGTAATTAAGACATTCGGAAAAGTAAGAAGGCGTGCCAAAATGTCATCTTCAATTCCTGTCTCCGACAAGTCCTGAAAGAACACATTCTCTTCTTCTTCATAAACGTCTAATCCCGCGGCTCCCACTTTATGCTTTTTTAAAGCGTCAATGAGTGCTTCAGTATTGATGAGTTTTCCGCGGCTTGTGTTGATCACTACAACGCCGCTTTTCATCTTTGCGAACTGGTCAAAGTCGAGCATATGAAGAGTTTGCGGTACGAGTGGCGCGTGGAGCGAAATAATATCTGACCCAAGAAGTAGCTCATCAAAAGATACATATTGAAAATTTACTTGCCCCACGAGGGACTCGTTGATTTGAGGATCAAAGGCAATAACTTTACAACCAAAACCCAACATAATTTTGCAAAAAACCTCTCCGATTTTGCCCGTCCCGATCACCCCAACTGTTTTGCCGTGCAAGTCGAAACCCACCAAGCCGTCTAAAGAGAAGTTCAACTCTCTTACTCGAGCGAAAGAGCGATGAATTTTTCGGTTGAGAGCCAGTATTAGACAAACCGCATGTTCGGCAACTGCGTAAGGGGAGTATGCCGGAACCCGAACAACTTTTATTCCCGCTGCACCTGCCGCATTGAGATCCACATGGTTGAATCCTGCAGACCTCAGAGCGATCAACTTGACTCCATACTCTTTGAGTTGAGTAATTACCTCGGCATCCAACTTATCGTTTACAAACGAACAAACAACATCGTAGCCGTTCGCCAGTGCGACTGTCTTAAGTGATAATCTGGCTTCTATCATTTCTATGGTAAAGCCGTACTCTTTGTTCGCGTCATTAAATGGTGCTCGCTCGAACTTGTGGGCATCGAACAGGGCTATTCTTAACATTTGCTGCACCTTTCATCGGGTCATTTTTTTCTCAATACCATACTGATGGGTTCACCGCTATAAAACTTCCAAGAGTTATACGTGATTAGTCGCGCTCCGCGCCCAAATGTAAAGTAAGCCCATACCCACTGCATGAAAACAAAGAACTTATTGCGAAATCTCATCAAATAAACAATATGGACTAAAACCCACGCCGCCCAAGCGAGAAATCCACCAAACTTGAATCTGTCTACATGAGCAACCGCTTTTGTCCGGCCCACTGTGGCCATTATGCCTTTATCAAAGTAACGAAACTGCGGCCTCGGCAATTGATTTAGATCAGCCCTGATAACTTTTGCTAAAAACGCCCCCTGTTGATTGGCCACCGGAGCTATTCCCGGCAGTGCCCTTTGGTCTTCTCCAATAAAAGCGCCTTGATCGCCAATAACGAAAACATTCGGTGAGCCGGGTAAACTCAAATCCTTTTCGACAATAGCCCGCCCTGATTGTTCCTTTGGCGTGGCAATCTTTTCATTCAGACTAGAAGGCTTAACACCTGCTGCCCATATTATCGTCGAAGCATTTACAAAGTTATCGCCCACCCTTAGCCCTTCTGAACTTAGGCCATCCGCTCTACAGTTTTCGATAACCTCAACCCCGAGTTTTTCTAAGTACCCGCTTGCCTTCAAAGAGAGAGACTCTGGAAAAGAACTAAGTATTCGAGGGCCTGCTTCAACCAAGATCACACGAGTGCGTTTTAACTGTGCGTGACGATAATCTCTGTAAAGAGTCCGAGAAGCCATTTCTGCGATGGCTCCGGCAAGCTCCACTCCTGTTGGTCCGCCGCCCACGACGACAAAGGTTAAAAGTCGAGTTTGAACTTCAAAGGAAGGTTCTTTTTCAGCCAGCTCGAATGCCATCAAGACTCGCCTTCTAATCTCGGTGGCTTGTTCAATATTCTTTAAGCCAGGAGCAAATTCCTCCCATTCCTTTTTGCCGAAGTAAAAGTGCTTCGCTCCACAGGCTAGTACCAAATAATCGAACCGGTGCCAGGCGCCATCAAATTTGATTTTTATTTGAGCAACATCGACGCCATCGACTTCAGCAAGAATAACATTTACGTTTCGCTGCTTTCGAAAAATAGCTCGGAGGGGGACTGCAATATCTGCAGGATTAAGCCCTGCCATCGCAACTTGATACAGCAGCGGCTGAAACAAATGAAAGTTTCTTCTGTCAATGAGGCTTACCTGGCAACCATTAATTTTGCTGATCGCTTGGGCGGCTGAAAGACCGCCAAAACCACCGCCGACAACTGCTACTCTCATACCATCCTCGACACGTTAGACTCGAATATATTACGAACCTTCAGGCTTATTGGGTGAGGTCGACTCGATGGCGCCCGCATCTTTGTGATTGGCAAACGGTAGGTGGGCATCCCAGCAGGGTATACAACAAAACGCCAATCCCGTTCGCTTTCTGTTACAAGTTGAAACACTGCATTTGTAGTAAATCGAGTCTGTCTGAATTTCCTTTTTGCATGTGCTGCACTTTCGCCAAGCAACTTTCATTTTACCCCTCCCTAAAAACTTATGACCTATTATTCTTACAATAGAAGCTTCGATCAATGACTCATTTGGGTCCTGGCCATACCTTGTTGATCATTTGTGGCAAATTAAAGCTCTAGTGCAAGTCCTCAGGAGATTTTTTGTGATCGCTCTCGGGTAAGTCGTGAGCTTCAGTAGTGTCTTTGGCGGTCTTGGTTGCTTTAGCTTCTTTAGTCTTGTTGCGCTTTTTATCCGGTTTGTTATTGGGCTGTTTGGTTTTTTGCTCTGCTTGAAGGTTTGACTCGATGACTGCGCGTGCCAGCTCATTGAATCTTTTTTCGAAGTATCGATGCATAAGATCCTCAAGCGATTCATTTGAAGGGGAGCTCTCGCGATAAGACTCTTCAAGTTTCTTCCACTGGCTCCTGTATAGATCACTAGCGAGCGCTCGACCCGCTCGGACTTCGTTTGCAATCTTGGATTTTGACTGGTTTGTATCAACTTGCTCGATGACCGCATCAAAACCGAGAGCATCTATCCAGCGCTGTTCACTCACGCTCCACCAAAACAAAAGGGCGCCGAGAGCAAATAGAATTAGGCCGCCCACTATGATTGGATCTACATCAACGAAACCCGTAGTCTGATATTGCATCACAAAAGATATAGCTATCGCAAAAAGTCCCACTATCGTCAGAAAACTCGCCATCAAGGCAAGATACTGAAGCATCATGAGTTTTCTTGCCGCTTTGAAACCTTCTAACGCAAAAGATAGCATTTTGATAGAAGCAAGCCTTTTCGCTTCAGAAATAAGACTAGGCACGTAGAAGCCGAAAAGCTGTTCTAGCAATGCAGTCACGGCTAGTCTCTTGATTTTCTTAATAAAGAGTAGGTAAAGATTGCAGAGAGTGCAGCTACGCCGCCTACGAAATACCATGGATGGTCGTGAGCAGACTTATCTATCGCCCGAGCCGCCTCTTTTGTAGTGTCCACTACTTGGTCTCTCATGTGACTCACGGATTCGCTTGTTACTTCTGCAATTTCGTTGAATGACTTTTTCATGGTTGGTTTAGCCTCCGCTAAAAGATTTTTTAGGACGCTAAAGTCCTTCGACAACATTGTCTTTATTTCATCTGAGCTGTCTCCAGCTGCCTTGTTGAGCAGTCGAAGTGCGTGATTTACCGATTTAACCTGTGTTTTTTTTAGTGGACGACTTTCAACGCCCGAGTTTCTGCGATCCATATTCTGGCCTCCTACTGAATGGGTAAAGCAAGATACGCGCCGACGCTCAGTAAAAATGAGAACGGTTTCACTAGATTTCGCGCCGGTTTTGCAAAAGTAGCGAGGCCTTTTGCCCCAGGCACCTGTGCCTATTAAATAATGAGCCCTCGTGTGAGGAACTTCAGCCGGAAGGTTTTTGCGATGACTTCGCTGCTCGCGGCTTAAGACTTTTCTTTTAAACCTCAGGTTTAGTGTTCTTGTGAACAATTGATTTGCCGGCCAGGCGCTCTTGTTTCAGCCCACCCGACACAAAGAGAAGCGCACAGATTTATCTTCCGTACCGAACGGATGTATACTGGTGTGAGAGGTTATCTACTGAGGCGTGAGGTCAGCATCTAGCTTAATCAAGAATCCATCGAACGAACCTTGATTCGCTTCAGTTGAAAGGTCGAAAGTGCCGGCAGTTGATCCCACAGCGTAAATCTTGTCTTGAACGACATCTAGTGAATAAATTGCGTCGCTGCCTGAGCTACCATTTTGATAGGTCGACAAAACGACTCCTGTTTCAGCAGATATTTTCCAAAGTGCAACGTCTTCACCTCCGGCGGAAGTAAATCCACTCAGAGCGCCTTCTGTTGCTCCTACGACAACGATTTCGCCTGTAGAAAGTTGTGCAATACCTGTGGTGGCATCATTTGCCGCGGTACCGTACTGCCAAATATTAACGATCGTGCCGTCAGAGGCTTTCAGCTTGGCCAGATACGCGTCCTGACCTCCAAAAGAGGTTTGGCCCGCGAATGTACCAGTTGTTCGCCCGCCAGCAAACACTGAGTCGGTTGCGGCGTCATACACCATTTTGCCATGGATAAAATCAGAACCAGCAGTGCCATATTGTCGCTTCCAAAGTATATTAAGATCTTTGTCGAGAGCTACAACAAACGCATCCGTACCGCCAGCAGAGGTAAAGCCGGGCATCGAGCCATTAATACCGCCGCCGGCAAAGATTTTTGATCCATCCTCCGAGACGACTAACCCTCGAGGCGTTGAACCGCCTCCTGCGTGGCCTATGGAAACATGTGCAATAAAGTCGCCACTGCTGTCGTATTTACCAACATATCCCGAAGGATCGCCTAAGTTGGCCACACCTCCGATGGTTGCTTTGGTCCATCCAGAAAGATATATAAAATCATCCTTATCAACGATCGTTTGATATATAATAGTGTCGTTCAAGTGCGCATACTGCTTCAGCCACACGAGTTCACCTTCAGAGCTAATCCTATATAGAACATGGTCGTAACCTGACCAGCCTCCGCCCAAATTGGCGTAGCCGCTGTAGGCTCCGGTGGTAAATCCACCTAACAAAACGTCACCATTTGAAAACAGTCCCATGCTAAAGGATTCATACACCTCGTGCCCAGCCGTTCCATACTGCCGAGTCCACTGGTGCTCTCCGTATTTATTATATTTTGAGAGATAATGTTGTTGCCCGGCCCCTAAAATTCCGGTTCCCAAGATAGATCTGGTGGAGCCAGCCAGATATATGTCTCCCGTCTCGGGATGAACTTTTACAGATCTACCGCGATCATCATCGTCACCGCCGAACTGGAGAATCTTTGCACCAGCAATTCTAATTGCTGCCTGCGTGTTGTTGCCAAGCGCGTCTGTGAGGATAAGTTTGACGTCATCGGATTGAATCCAAGGAACTTTAAATTTGAACAGTTCATCTAGTTCGCAGAAATCACAGTTTAAAAAGGAGAAAGAGTAGTTAGGAACTCCTCCTGAAAATGAAAACGTTTCAGGAGCACTGCCTTTTGACAAATCTAATTCTGCTGGTTGAATTGCAAGGGGTACGCTTTGTTCAACTGTTGGCGCTAGCGCACTTTCCTTATTTAAAAATTCTTCATGAAGATATCCACATGAAGAGGCCATAAATAACATGCTAAAAAGACCAACGCGCACGAAAGTGAAATGCCCCAGTGGGTTGAGCCTGCAGTTCTTGATGGCGAGCGCAAACTCGGCGTGCACCTTCTTCAATTTGACGTAATTCGTAACCACAAAGAGCTCCTTTTACGTACAGCTATGTTCCTGAGTAGATCGTTTCGTAATGAAGACGGATACAAACCACTCAATGGATACAATTAATCCCAGACTCTACAGCTTTATCGGCTTTTTCAAAGCAGGACTTAAGAACGGCAAAAGCGTGCACTGTCTCAGTTTGGAGCGAGTGTCTTGGTGTGCCGAAGGCTCTTGGGTTTGTCCTTCCTGAGTCTCCGGATGATACTGTCAACGAGTTATCGGGGAGCAGTATACGATGACTGCCTCTGGCAAGTTAGTTTTATGGATTATGAAATGGGATATTTTGATGAAAAGAGCAAAAGATTTGAGCCAGGGCCAAATCCC